>DVLN01000018.1 GCA_018715465.1 Candidatus Faecivivens stercorigallinarum
GATAATGGCCTCATAGCCGCTTTCTTGTCTTAAGGGTAGGAATGGATTTCAAGATCCGCTGCACCGGCTGCGGCCATGAAATTATGATCCCCCGCGCAAAGGCAGAAAAAGGGGTGCGCAAAGTGGAAAAAAATACCGCTGCCGGCAATCTTGATCAGAAGGAATAAAAATTATGTTGGAAAGACTAAATCAGGTCGCTGAACATTATGAACAGCTGGAAGCCAGGCTTTCTGTCCCAGGTCTTTCGGCTGCTGAAATGGCAGTGCTGATGAAGGAATACAGCTCACTTACCCCGCTGTATGAAAAGATCACCGCTTACAAGGCTGCATTGCAGGAGGCCGATGAAGCACGACAGCTGATGGACGGCGAAAAGGACCCGGAGATGAAAAACTTTTTGCAGCAGACCCATTCGGCTGCCGTCGAAAAGGCGGACATGCTGCGGGATGAAATTCAAATCCTGCTGCTGCCGCAGGACCCCCGCAACCAGAAAAATGTCATCATGGAAATCCGCGGCGGTGCAGGCGGTGAAGAGGCTGCCCTTTTTGCCGGAACACTCAGCCGGATGTACAGCATGTACGCGGCCAGACAGGGCTGGCGGATGGAAGTGATCAACGCAAATCCGACAGAACTGGGTGGATATAAGGAAATCTCCTTTTCGATCGAAGGAGACGGCGCATTCTCCCGGCTGAAATTCGAGTCGGGTGTCCACCGGGTCCAGCGTGTCCCTGAAACCGAAACACAGGGACGTATCCACACCTCGACTGTCACGGTCGCTGTGTTGGCCGAAGCGGATGAGGTTGAGCTGGAGATCGACCCGTCCGAGCTGAAAATTGACACCTACCGTTCCAGCGGCGCAGGCGGACAGCATGTCAACAAGACGGAATCCGCCATCCGTATCACCCATCTTCCGACCGGGATGGTGGTTGAATGTCAGGATGAACGCAGCCAGTACAAGAATAAGGATCGGGCTATGAAGATCCTGCGGGCACGGCTGTTGGACAAGAAACAGCAGGAACAGGATGCTGCAATCGCCGCTGAACGCAAAACACAGGTTGGCAGCGGTGACCGATCGGAACGTATCCGCACCTACAACTTCCCGCAGGGAAGAGTCAGTGACCATCGCATCGGACTGACGCTGTACAAGCTGGACAACTTCCTCAACGGGGACATGGATGAGATTATCAACGCGCTGATCAGCGATGCGCAGGCAAAACTGCTCGCTCATCAGGAATGAATATCTGACTGCAGGATTACACATAAGCAAAAAGGACTGTACAACAAAATGGAAAAATGGAAAACGCAGGTTCTGCCTCCGGATGAAGCAAATATCCGGTTGGCCGCCGAACTGCTGAATCAGGGTGAGGTTGTCGGTTTCCCGACAGAAACGGTGTATGGATTGGCAGCAAATGCATTTGACCCGCAGGCGGTCGCCAAAATCTTTGCCGCCAAGGGACGCCCGCAGGACAACCCGCTGATCGTGCATATTGCTTCGATGGAGATGCTTCCCCCGCTGGTCAAGGACCCGCCGGCACTCGCCTTTCAGCTGGCGGAAAAGTTCTGGCCGGGCCCAATGACAATGATTCTTCCCCGCTCAGAACGGCTGGGAGATGAAGTGTCGGCTGGTTTGCCGACTGTGGGTATCCGTTACCCTTCCAGCCCGACCGCACAGAAGATGATCCTTGCGTCCCAGCTGCCGCTGGCGGCTCCGAGCGGCAACCTCTCCGGTCACCCCTCCCCTACAACTGCCGCACATATGCTGCATGACATGGATACCCATATCCCGCTGATTATCGACGGCGGCGAATGCCAGGTCGGGTTGGAGTCGACTGTCATCCAGGTAATGGAAGACAGAGTTCGGCTGCTCCGGCCGGGTGGAATCACCGTTGAAATGCTGGAAGAGATCTGCCCGGTCGAAATTGACCAGGGGGTTTTGCATGCAGTCGATGCAAATGCTAAAGTTGCTTCGCCTGGAATGAAGTACCGTCACTATGCGCCAATTGCCGAGGTGACCATTGTCGAAGGCGAACTTCCGGCATTTCAAAAGTATATGGAATCGGTCAAGGGCGATGGAGTCTATGCAATGGTATTCGACGGCGAAGAGGACGGACTCTGTGTTCCGACCCTTCCCTTCGGCCAGAGCGGACAGCCGGAGACACAGGCTCATCGGTTGTTCGACTTACTTCGGCAGTGTGACGATCTGGGTGCAAAAAAGGTGTTTGTACGCTCACCTGACCGGCATGGAATCGGACTGGCTGTCTACAACCGGCTGCTGCGTGCGGCGGCTTTCCGTATCGTGAAGCTGGACGATCGCAAGGATTGACCGCTATGCCGTATCACAACCATTCTTCCCAGGGAGGCTGCACAACGATTGAAAAAGACTGCAAATAAAAACGCCCCGTTGGTCATCGGTTTAACCGGACAGACCGGCGCCGGCAAATCGACGGTGACACAGAGTTTTATAGAAAAGGGGTTTGCTGTCATCGACTGCGACCAGTTAACCCGTGAACTGCAAAGCCGCCCAGAGATCCTTTCGATGCTGGAAGCGGCATATGGCAGCCAGATCCTGCTGCAAGACGGGTCTCTCAACCGCAAAATGCTGGCGGCGATTGCTTTTTCTGAGCCAAAACAGACTGAAAAGCTCAACAAACTAATGCTTCCGCCGATCTGTGAGGAAATCAAACGCCGTATCGCCCAAGCACAGGCCGACGGCAAAAAGTACATCCTGCTGGACGCCCCCACCCTGTTTGAAAGCGGGCTGGACAAGATCTGTGACCGAAGGGTGTCGGTTCTCGCATCGGAAGAGGTCCGTCTTCAGCGCATCCTCGTGCGGGACAAGATCGACGAGCAGGCGGCCAGAAGAAGGATGTCTGCTCAGCATCCCGACAGCTATTATACCGTGCGTTCCGACTTTGTGCTGCGCAACAACGGCACCCGTGAGGAACTGCTGCGGGATGGACGATCGCTGGCGGATGAACTGACCCGCCCGGTCAACCAGGACGGCCGGACCGCAATTATCACGCTGGTTTGTATCATTTCGGTTATCGCGATCATCACCGGTATTTACCAGCTTACCTTTCGAATAGTCTACCAGCGGGATTACCCCGCGACGGTTGCTGCTTTTTCCGAACAGACTGGTCTGCCGGAAAGCTATTATTTTGCCCTCGCATACTGTGGGCAGCCGGAAAGTGAAACTGATTTTTCCACCAGGCTGGAACCACTGTTTAAATATGCAGATGAAACTGACTTGAAGACCCTCAGCGTATTCTACTATGCTGGTGAACAACAGACGCTTGACTGGCTGGCTGACAGTGCTTACAGCACAGACGGGCTGAAACTGGATACCATCCCCGATGAAGCAGCTGAGGAATTCGCCGACAAGGTGGAAAGTGCACAGAAGATGTACCACAATCTGTATGAATGAGAATCCGGGCGAAAGACAAAAATGTCCAATGCCCTGATCATAGAAAAAATTTAGGAGGTTGTTCAGAATGGATTCTGTACAGGAACTGAAAAACAAGCTGTTTTTCCAGAAAGAAAACGGCTGCCTGACCCGCACCGACGAGGAACTCAAAGCGGCAGACAGCTTTTGTGAAGATTATAAGGCATTTCTTGACGCCGGTAAGACCGAGCGGGAATGTGTGACCGAGGCGGTACGTTTGGCGGAAGAAAAAGGCTACCGCCCTTATGACCCCTCTGTCAAGGTCAACCCTGGAGACAAGGTCTACCTCAACAACCGCGGCAAATCGCTGGTTGTCTGCCAGATCGGTTCCGAACCGCTGGAAAACGGCGCGCTGATCATGGCTGCTCATATCGACTCCCCCCGTCTGGACATTAAACAGGTTCCGCTGTATGAAGATAAGGAACTCGCGATGCTCAAGACTCATTACTACGGCGGTATCAAAAAATATCAGTGGACTGCTATTCCGCTTGCGCTCCACGGTGTTATTATCCGCAAAGACCTGTCGGTTGTCACCGTCGCAATTGGCGAAGATGATTCTGATCCTGTTTTCTGTGTCACCGACCTGCTCCCCCATCTGGCTGCTGAACAGATGAAACGCCCTGCTGGCGAGATTATCAAGGGTGAAGAACTCAATATCCTGATCGGCTCCCGCCCCTTCCGCACTGATGAAAAGAGTGACCGTGTCAAACTGAATATCGCCAACATCCTGTTTGAGAAATACGGCATCACCGAAGCGGACTTCCTGTCGGCTGAACTGGAGATCGTCCCTGCCTTCAAGGCACGCGATATCGGCTTTGACCGGAGCATGATTGGCTCTTACGGCCAGGATGACCGTGTCTGTGGCTACCCTGCTCTGCGTGCACTGCTTGACTGTGAAACTGTACCCGCTCATACCCAGGTCGTCCTGCTCGCCGACAAAGAAGAGATCGGCAGCTGCGGCGCAACCGGTATGAAGGGCGCTTTCCTGCGCTATTTCTTTGACAACATCGGCGCTCACTATGGCATTGCAGGCCACACCATCCTGTCAGCTTCCAAGTGCCTGTCGGCAGACGTCGGCGCTGCTGTTGACCCCACCTTTGCAGATGCACATGAAAAGATGAACGCTGCTTACCTGAACTATGGCCCCGTTATTATGAAGTTTACCGGTTCCAGAGGAAAAGGTGGTTCCAACGATGCTTCTGCTGAATTTATGGCAGAAGTCAGAAAGACACTGGATGATGCAAACATCGTTTGGCAGACCTCTGAGCTGGGCAGAGTCGACCTCGGCGGCGGCGGAACCGTTGCGGCATATATCGCCGAACTGGATGTCGACACCATCGACATCGGTGTCCCGGTGCTGAGCATGCACGCTCCGTTTGAGATCACCTCCAAACTGGACGTTTACGAGATGTATCGTGCGTTCGGCGCATTCATCAAGTAATCAATAGATTGCAAAAAGAGGAGATGCAGCCCTTGCTGTATCTCCTCTTTCCGCTTGTAAATGACTATGACAAAACCGCTGCCCAATACGGACAGCGGTTGATTTTTTGAGCAGGAATTACGCTTCTTTCGGAGCAGCACCCTCATGATCTTTTGGGATCGCGACATTCATGATGATCGCCGCCAGTGCAGCCGGTACAATACCAGAACCACCGAAGATATACTGGATGGTCAGCGGCATAAACGCCAGTGCGCTCGCGCTGCTGCCCAGGCCATAGCCAAGACCGATTGCAACCGATACGATTGTGATGGTACGAGGGGTAACCTTTTCCTTGGTAATCAGCTGAATACCGGACATGACGATCGAAGCAAACATCATGACCGCTGCGCCGCCCAGAACCGACTGGGGCATGATCGAAACCAGCGCTGCCAGCTTGGGGAACAGTCCGCACAGAACTAGGAAGCCAGCACCCATCGCAATGCAGTAACGATTGACAACCTTGGTCATCGCAATCAGGCCAACATTCTGAGAGAAGGAGGTGTTGGGCAGTACGCCGAACAGGGCTGCAAACGAAGAGCCCAGACCGTCACAGGTGACCGAACCGGAAAGCTCACGGTCGGTCGCTTCACGGCCAAGACCGCCTTCGGTGATACCGGAGGTATCGCCGACCGTCTCAACTGCTGTGACAACGAACATAATGCACATTGGAAGGATTGTACTCAGGCTGAAAGTCGGTTTGACCGGCAGGATGCTGGGAAGTGAAAACCAGCTCGCCTGTGCAACTTTATCCCAGTTAAGTACCCAGGAACATGTCTTCTCAACCCCATCTGCACCAATATAGGTAGTAGGCAGAATCAGCATCATGATGCCGCAGACGATATATCCGACGACAACGCCGATCAGGATGGCCGAATTGCTGGTAATGCCTTTGGTAAAGTGTTTGCAGACGATGATGGTCACCAGTACCACAGTACCGACAAACAGATTGGGCAATGAACCAAAGTCACCCACGCCGCTGCCGCCAGCAAAGGAATTGATACCGACCGAAATCAGCGACAGGCCGATTGCCAGTACTACGGTACCGGTTACAACCGCAGGGAAAAACTTCCGAAGAGGTTTCAGGAAAAAGCCGAGCACCGTCTCAAACAGACCGCCGACAAAGCATGCCCCCATCAGCGCGGCATAGGAAGCGATTCCGCCGCCGGTCATCGCAACGATATTGTTGCAGATCCCGATAAAACCGGAACTGGTTCCCATAACAATCGGAAGTTTGGCGCCGATCGGCCCGATGGTAAACAGCTGCACCAGCGTAACCAGACCCGCTACCAGCATCGCGTTTTGCAGAATCGAGACCTGAAGATCCCCCAATGAACAGGCACCGGCGATCAGGATGATCGGTGTCAGGTTGCCGGCGAACATTGCCAGCACATGCTGAAGTCCCAGCAGAATTGCTTTCCCGAGAGGTACACGGCCGTCCAGCCGGT
>DVLN01000019.1 GCA_018715465.1 Candidatus Faecivivens stercorigallinarum
ATTGGCAGAGATACCTTCTTTATAAATCAAATGGTATTCAGTAATATTCTTTCGCTGTAATGTTTTATAAAACGGAGCATAACTAATCATAATTGATAACCTCAGTTTTATTATACCCGTATTATTCGAAAGAATGCGCTTAATATATTAAGCTGATTGAAAAAAAGCAGTAAAACCGGGAATAAACAGAAAAATTGACGGTTTTTGCAGCATTTTACAAATATAAAGAGGTTGCAATTATAATGGCCTTTCCATGCAAAGCCATTCACTGTCATACAAATGTGCCTGGCCCATTGTTTTGAATCCCATCTTCCGGTAAAGGGCAATTGCCCGTTCGTTTTCCGGCGCTGCCAGCAGACGCATCCCGTCAAACCCCATCTCCGAAGCGGTTTGCAGTATTCTTTGCAGCATCTGGCTGCCGATTCTTGGATGTTTCTCAGTTGAACAGGCGCCAAACCGGGATAATTCGCAGGGCTTTTGAATTTCCGCACCCCAAAATGGAAGGTCATTCAATTCCTCATCCGGCAGCAAAGAGACCGCCGACAGAATCTTTCCATCCGGCAAAGTCAGAAGATATAATCCGTCTTTCTGGATATCTTCCTGAATAAACTCCATCGACGGATACTCCTCATCCCAGGTGACTCCTGGCAATCCCAATAATGATCGGTACAAACTCAGTACTGCCTGTGCATCTTCTGTTTTCGCCTTCCGAAAAATATACATCCGCCGTCCTCCTTAACAAACATTTATAATATTATTGTAACATATTCTCATCTTTTTGCAAGACAATTCCATCTTAAAGTGGGCATGCACCGCTATCGCGGCACATGCCCACTTTATACTGCAACGATTATTTAAAAAACAGCGGAAGTTCTTCCAGATAGAAGATATCCTCCCGTTTAGCTGCGTCGCCTTCCGCAAGGACTGCTCCGCGTCCGACAATCTGACCGCCGGCCTTTTCGACCAGCTTTTCCAGAGCTTCCAGGCTCTCACCAGTGGAAATAACGTCATCTACAATCAAAACCCGTTTTCCGGTCAGCTTCTCAGCGTCTGCTCTTCCAAGTACCAGATGCTGAACATGCTGGGTCGTAATCGAATTGACGACCACTTCAATCGGATCAATTGTATAAACTTTCGCTTCTTTACGGGCAATCACATGAGGTTTGCCGGAAAGAGCGGACATTTCATAAGCCAGCGGAATACCTTTGCATTCTGCCGTCAGAAGTACATCAAAATCAGGGCTTTTCTTCAAAAGCTCTGCTGCAGTTGCCTTAGTCAGTTCCACATCGCCCAGCATAATAAATGCCGCAATATCCAATGTGTCGCTGACTGCACAGATCGGCAGTTCACGGGTCAATCCTGCCACATGCAGTGTATATGTTTTCATTTCATACCATTCCTTTGTTTCAAGATATCAAACGACCCGCTGTACCATCATCCGGGAGGCCATGCAAGCGAACGGCCGGCAAGTACATGGAAATGCAGATGTCCGACTGTCTGACCGCCATCCTTGCCATCGTTGGCAACCACACGGTAACCGTCTTTCAGTCCAAGCTCATCTGCCAGTTTTGCAATCACCGCATAGATATGGCCGATAACCGCGCCATTGTCTTCATTGACCGCCGAGGGGCCGGAAATATGCTGTTTAGGCACAACCAGAAAATGGATCGGAGCCTGCGGATCAATGTCGTAAAACGCATAGCAGGTTTCGTCCTCATAAACCTTTTTGGAAGGGATTTCGCCTGCGATGATTTTACAGAATAAACAATCTGCCATCAAAAAGCCTCCTTTCAATTTTTACAAAGCAGCCGACAGTTGTCTAGACAGCTGTCTAGACAACTGTCGGCTGCCATTTTAAACAATCAGTCTTCCTTGGCCATCTGTTCAACCAGACCGTCCAAAGCAGCCATTGCCTCGTCAACCTTGAACGGATCACCGACGCCACCCTGGGCAGTATCAGGACGTCCGCCGCCTTTACCACCGGTTACAGCGCAAACTTCCTTGATAATCTTGCCAGCATGAACACCTTTCTTGACCGCTTCAGGGCCAACCATGCAGACAAACATCGGCTTTTCCTTGCTGCCGCCGCAGATCAGTGTGCAGGAACAGGGGAACAGATCACGCAATTTATCGCCCATCATGCGGATGCGTTCAATCGGCGTGCCGGGAATCGAAACGTTGAATACAGCAACACCCTTAACGCGACGGACATCACGGCGCAGCTGCTCCAGCTGGCCATCAGCCAGACGGCCGTTAAGCATCGCAATTTCACGGGCACTGTCTTTCAGTTCTGCGGTCATCTGTTCCAGCTTATGCGGCAGCTCAGCGGGAGAAGATTTGACCACGGCAGCAGCAGCAGCCAAAGAGTTCTTGAGACCTTCTGCCATCGACAGGAAATTGAAACCGGTAACCGCTTCAATTCTTCTGACACCAGCTGCAACAGAAGCCTCAGATACGATCTTGAACAGACCAACTTCACCGGTATTGCCAACATGGGTACCGCCGCACAGTTCCATCGAATAATCGCCGATCCGAACAACGCGGACAGTGCTGCCGTATTTTTCTGAGAAGAGGGCCATCGCGCCTTCCTTACGGGCAGTCTCCAGATCCTGTTCATAGTTCTCGACCGGAACACATTCCATAATCTTATGGTTGATCATACCCTCAACCGCAGCGATTTCTGCCTGGGTCATCGGTTCAAAGTGGGTAAAGTCAAAGCGGACGACATGCTCGTCAACCAACTGACCTGCCTGATGGACGTGATCGCCCAATACCGCACGGAGCGCTGCCTGCAGCAGGTGAGCAGCGGTATGATTGCGCATGATTGAGAACCGGCGTTCGATGTCGACTTCCGCGTGTACCTTTTCACCCAGTTCAATCGTACCTTCCACGACCAAACCAATATGCACGATCTGGCCGGTCGGCATCTTCTTCATAGCGGTTACCCGGACAACACCCTTCTCTCCGCGAATCAGACCGGTATCGGATACCTGACCGCCCGACTCAGTATAGAAAGGCGTCTCGGGCAGAACAACCAGCACTTCGGCACCTTCGGTTGCCAATTCGACCGGAGCGCCATTGCTGAGCAGTCCGGCAATCTCGCTTTCACAGCTCTTAACTTGATAGCCGACGAATTTGGTTTCAACCTGCGGCAGGTCAAGCTGTTCGCTGTCCCAGGAAGAGCCGCCCTTTGCAAGGTAATTTTCACGAGAACGGGTCTTCTGTTCTTTCATGTAGGCTTCAAAGCCTGCAACGTCGACAGTGAAATTCTTTTCCGCGACAATATCCTGCGTCAGGTCAACCGGGAATCCATAGGTATCATACAGCTTGAAGACATCCTCGCCGCTCAGAGTATGCCCGTTATCAGCAGCAACCTTGTCCATCAGCTGACGCAGCAGGTCAAGACCCTTGCCGATGGTCTTGTCAAAAGCCTCTTCCTCATTGTAGATAACCTTTTTGATATAGCTTGCCTTCTCGGTCAGCTCAGGGTAAGCCGACAGGTTCTCATGAGCAACCGTGTCCACAACCTGATAGAGGAACGGGACATCAATACCCAGCAGCTTTCCATGACGGGCAGCGCGTCTCAGCAGACGGCGCAGGACATATCCACGGCCTTCATTGGAGGGAGTGACACCGTCTGCCAGCATAAAAGTGCAGGAACGGATATGGTCGGTAATGACGCGCAGAGAGATATCGGTTTTTTCATTTTCACCGTAATGAACACCGGCAATCTCCGAAATCTTCTTCATAATGTTCTGAACGGTATCAACCTCAAACAGGTTGTCGACATCCTGCATAATGCAGGCAATTCTTTCCAGACCCATACCAGTGTCGATATTGGGTTTTGCCATCCGTTCATAGTGGCCCTCGCCATCGGAGTCAAACTGAGAGAAAACCAGGTTCCAGAACTCGACATAGCGGTCACAGTCGCAACCGGGGCCGCAATCAGGTTTACCGCAGCCGCGTGCCTCGCCGCGATCAAAGTAGATCTCCGAACAGGGGCCGCAGGGACCGGAACCATGTTCCCAGAAGTTGTCTTCCTTGCCGAGACGGACAATCCGCTCAGGGGCAACGCCGACTTCTTTTGTCCAGATATCAAATGCTTCGTCATCATCCTGATAAATGGTGACCCACAGACGGTCGACCGGCAGTTCCAGCACCTTGGTGATAAATTCCCACGCCCAAGCGGTCGCTTCATGTTTAAAGTAATCACCGAATGAGAAGTTACCCAGCATCTCAAAATAGGTGCCATGGCGTGCGGTCTTTCCGATATGTTCGATATCCTCGGTACGGACACATTTCTGACAGGTGGTCACGCGGGTATTGGGCGGAGTCGCCTGTCCGAGGAAAAATTTTTTCAGCGGCGCCATGCCGGAGTTGATCAGCAGAAGGCTGGTATCATCTTTCGGGGGGATCAGGGGGGCGCTTGCCATACGGGTATGGCCCTTGCCTTCGAAGAAGGAAAGGTATTTTTCGCGCAGGTCATTTAAACTTGTCCACTGCATGGGAACAACTTCCTTTCATTGATACTGTTTTGAACACTCTGTAACGGGGGGACCGATGAAAATAAAAAGGACTCCATCCCGCAAGGGACGAAATCCTGTCGTTTCCGTGGTACCACCCTAAATGAAGAAAACGCCTTTTATAAAGGTCTCTTTCTCCTCTTTATTCTTCCTTAACGCAGAAGGTACGCCGTTCATTACACGGGGCTCCCAGACGGCGCGCAGGCATTCCCAGCCGCACTGCCTTTCAGAAGCTCTTTTATCCGAAAATAAAAAGCGGCGTGCTCTCTTGTGCGGGACACTGCCAGCTGGATCTGTTCTCAGCCGGTCAATATTTTACAGAAATCATTATAACGCGCCCCAGTCCGCTTGTCAAGCGGATTTGACGGGATTTTTGCCTCCAAAAAACAGCATCCGGTATACTGTCTTCCCGTTCGGTTTTTTATGCTGACATGTGCTTCTTTTGGATGGTCAAAATTGTCGATTCCGACAAACTTGCATTCAGCCCAAAGCAACTTATCAAAACCCCTTGCTTTTTTTATCAGAACCGCTATAATGCCATTTAGATTCAGACATCCGCAACTTTTCTGCGCAGGGTACGGAAGAGTCTGTGATTCATTCACCTGTATTTTTTCTGTCTGCCTCGATGTATTTTGAGGAGGAACTGCCATGAAAGTTGACCTGAAAGCCAGGTTCCGCGGCCTGCAAGCAACCCTTTCCCTTCCGCGGGAACAAATCCTTCTGCTTTTTGGCGTGGAAGGTATCCTCTACCAGTTTTCCCAGTCGGTCAATAACTTCGGGAACTGTCTGTACGCGACCGGACTTGGCGCCACCGATACTCAGATCGGCCTGGTCCAGACGGTCCCCAACCTGCTGGCCCTGATCCTGCTGCTCCCCTGCGGTATCCTCAGCGACCGGCTTAAAAAGAGCCGTACTGTCCCGGCAGCCTGTCTGCTGGTAATGGGAATCATGTATTTCTTTTACGGCAGTGTACCGCTGTTTGGTTCGCTGAAAATCAGCCTGTTTTTTGTCTTTCTCGGGATGACTGTCGCCTCTTCTGTCTTGTACAATGCCCAATGGCAGAACTTTTTCGGCGATGTGACACCCGTTGACAACCGAAACAGCGTCTTTACCTTCCGCAGCCGGATTATGTTTCTGATTGGCGTCATTACCCCGCTGCTGTGCGGATTTGCGATGGCGGCACAGCCCGATCAGGACAGCAAGCTGTTTGTCCTGCGTCTATTTTACTATATCTGCGGCGTGCTGGTGCTGCTCCAGTTTCTGGCTATCCGGCGGATTCCCTGCCCTGATCAGACCGAAAGCGGCAGTCATTTTTCCCCGCAGGTCATCCTGTCCAGCGTCCGAACTGCCTTCCAGAGTAAATACTTCCCTCGCTTTTTTATCACCGGCGTTCTGTTTTATGTCAGCTGGCAGATGGACTGGAGCATGTGGTACATCGAAGAAACCCAGTATGCCCATATGAACGAAGCGCATCTGTCAATCATGAACGCTGTCACATGTATTGCGCAGGTCGCTTCCATCGGATTCTTCTCCCGTCTGAGCCAGAAGCGCTCGGTCTATTTTACCATGATTCTGGTGCAAATCGGTTATACAATCGGTATCCCGCTCGCAATCTTTGCGATGTCGCCGGTCTTTCCAGACGGGGTTAAACCATACGCATTTATTATCTGTGCGATCGTTCCCAGTGCACTGGAATGCAGCTACAACCTCTGCCTGGTACAGATGATGCTGGCCGCCGCTCCCCGTCAGAACCGAAGCCTGATTATCAGCCTGTATACACTGATCACCACCCTGTCCAACGCGGTAGTGCCATTGTTGGGCGTCCGGCTGTATACTGCACTCGGTGCCGACTGGGGTGCAGTCATCGGATTTGATAGCGTGGTATTTCTAATTCGGGTAATTTCGCTGGCAGAGATCATCTGGCTGTTCCTGACCACACGCAAGGAGGGCAGGCTGTTCGCCACTTCGCCCGATGAGCCGATTACCCAAAGCTGATGTCCAAACCTATCACAACACTTAAAAACGGTGTTTCCAAAGGCTGCCTGCCGATTGAAAACACCGTTTTATTTTTTGCTTACAGCCGGATGGCTTCAGCCATCTTTTCGCCGCCCAGTTTGCTGGGATGGAGGTGATCACCCGAATCATACGCCGGCAGCAGCCGGTCAGGATTCTGCGGGTCAGCCACCGCGGCCGCAAAATCAATCAATCCATCCAGTTCTCCGGCTGCTGTCCGCCGGGCCAGCCAGGCATTGATTTCCCGCCGCAGCCGCAGTGTCTCTTCACAGCAGCCCATCATCCCGCCAAAAGGTGTAATGGTACAGCCGATCACCCGCATTCCTGCTTTACGCAGCGTCAGTACCGTCCGGGAAACCCCGGCCGCAAATTCTTCAAAAGTACAGCGTTCATCGACCGGCGGGCAGAATTCACCGCTTCCTGGCTGGCTGACATCGTTGACGCCGAGTGCCAGAATAACGGTATCTATGCCGCTCTTTTCCAGCAGATCCCACTGCAACCGTTTCAATCCCGACTGTCCGAACAGCTCCCCCATCATTTCTGCAAACCGTCCGCCGGTCGGCAGCAGCAGCCGGTTTCCGCCGATTCCCAGGTTTAACAGAGCTGTTTCCTCCATTGTCTCCCCGACCTTTTCCGCCAGGGGGTCAGTCCACAGCCGCATCTCGGTAATTGAATCGCCAAAACAGGCAATTGCCCGCGCTTTTTCATCGGCCAGCAGTTCAATATCCATCAGCGCCGGCAGCGGATGTCCGACTCCAGCGTCCTGCCGGGCATCAATATCCGGGTCCACTGCAAAATTCGGATCTTGGGTATAATTTCCTGGAAGCGAATAATCTACCTGCCAGACACCGCTGGCCGCGTGCGGGGCAGGTTCCCCGGCCGGGAAATAAATCATCAGTTTCAGTCTGTCGCCCGCGCGAACCGGAAGATAGACCTCATCGCTCTGGAGGCTGTGCCCAGGCGCCAGTTTCAGAGATGGGATACCGCCAAAAGTAATCTCAGCGCTGCTGCGTCCATTCCATAAGGTGATCCCACCAATTCGCATCGGCGTTTCACCGTACAGATTTCCCAAACGCAGCCGGACTGTATCACCAGTCAGGTTGACCATTGTCTCCAGCCGGATAGTTCGTCCGACAACAACTTCCGTCCCCATCCGCGCTTCCCGCGGAGCAGCCGCAAATGCAGTAACCCATTTTTTCCCCATCTTTCCGCACATCCCTCTCTGTCTTTTCCGTGTTGATTGAACAGTTGTCCTTTTGACATATACACTGTTATAATTATAGCAAATTCCCTGCGCGAATACAATCACTATTCTTTGAATATACAAAAAACCGGCTCTGCCTTCCGAGCAGAACCGGTCAACTGTTATCCATTGAGCGCCCGCAGTGCCTCCACCACATCCCGTACCCCAGTAATGCGGATGCTGCCAAACCGGCTGGTATCCAAGCCCTTGAGAGAAGCTGCCGGCACCAGACAGCGGCTGAAACCGAGCCGCTGTGCCTCCTTAAGCCGGTCTTCCAGACGAATGACACTGCGCACCTCACCGCCCAGCCCGACTTCACCGATGGCCAGCAGACCCGCCGGAATGGGACGGTCCCGCAAACCGGATACCAGCGCAAGCGCAATCGGAAGGTCACAGGCGGGCTCGTCCAGAAACAACCCGCCGACAACATTGACATAGGCGTCCAGCGCTGAGAAGGTATACCCTGCCCGCTTTTCCAATACCGCCAGCAGCAAACTCATCCGGTTATGGTCAAAGCCGGTTGCCATCCGACGGGGAGATGCAAACCCCGATTTGGTCACCAGTGCCTGTACCTCCGCCAGTATCGGGCGGCTGCCTTCCAGCACACAGACGACACACGACCCGGATACCCCTTCCGGCCGTTCGGACAGAAGCATTGCCGACGGGTTGACCACCTGGGAAAGCCCCTTTTCCTTCATCTCAAAAACTGCGATTTCATTGGTCGCACCGTAGCGGTTTTTGATCGCCCGCAGCATCCGGTAAGCATGATTCTGCTCACCGTCAAACTGAAAGACCGCGTCGACCATATGCTCCAGCATCCGCGGCCCGGCAAGATTGCCTTCCTTGGTCACATGCCCGACCAGAATGATCGGAATATCGTTTTCCTTGGCTACCCCCAGCAGTGCATTGGTGCATTCCCGTACCTGCGCGACACTGCCGGCAGACGAACCGACCGCAGGCAGCATCATCGTCTGGATCGAGTCGACAACCACCACCTGTGGACGTTCAGAAGCAATTGTCGCGATCACCGTATCCAGATCACCGCTCGACAGGATAAACAGTCCCTGTGCATCTACTCCCAGCCGTCTGGCACGCAGATGCAGCTGACCGGGAGATTCCTCTCCCGATACATACAATACCTTCATCTTCTCGCCAAATGCCTGACAAATCTGCATCAGCAGAGTCGACTTTCCGATACCCGGGTCGCCGCCCAGCAGCACCAGTGAGCCTTTGACCAGTCCTCCGCCCAGCACCCTGTCCAGTTCCGACAACCCGGTCGTATACCGGATCGCATCTCCACCTGAAATATCCTCACGGATAGAACTGACCGCCGCAGGACGGGCGGTACCTGTTTTGCCGCGGGAAAAAGCCGCTGCCGTTCCACTCAGCGGCGTGACAGCAGAAAAGCTGTTCCATGCACCGCAAATCGGACATTTTCCCATCCACTTGGCTGATTCATGCCCGCATTCGCCGCAGATATACAGATCCTTCTGTTTTGCCATTGTCCTTTTTCCTTATCCTTCCTGCCTTATCCTCCGCCGACCGCCGCGGCCAGCACAAAAGCAAATTTTCTCTGATACTCGGTCTGCTGCAGCAATGCGCACTCCTCCGGGTTGGAGAGGAAACCGCATTCCACCATTACCACCGGCGCCGGACAGTTGACCAGCAGCCAGACATCGCTCGTCGCCTTTTTCAGTTCCCGGCTGTTGTCCGGCTGGAGATAATCGACGACAGCCTGGCGCAGCCGTTCGGCCAACTCTTTGGACGCTGCATTTTGGGTACCGTAAAACATCTGCGCGCCGGAGTATTTTGACTGGGTAAAGATATTTTGGTGAATCATGATGACAGGCACCTGTTCATCCGCTGACATCAGCGCCAGACGTGCCTGTAAATCCTCTCTTTTCTTCTGCCGGATAGTCCCCTCACCGCTGTCCAGCCCGGTATCCTCTGTCCGGGTCAGTATGGGAATATACCCCATCACCGCGAGAAAATCCCGCATCGGCAGCGAAAAGGCAAGGTTGATATCCTTTTCAATTACCCCGCCGACTCCGATGGCTCCGCCATCAAATCCGCCGTGACCGGGATCGACAATCACCCGGCTGCGAATATCACCGGTATACAATGCCTTCCCGGCTGCTGCCAGGACCTCCTCACCGCCGCCTGCCTGCCGCAGCAGAGAGGCGCCAAAAATAAGGCCGGTCACCATCAGCAGTATCAGGGATACTGCTGCCAGTGACCGCAGCTGTCGTTTTTTTCCAATTCCTGCTCTGCTTGCGCTCATGCTGACCGCCTCCCCACAAAAAGGTATGCAGTCTGCTCTGACAAAATCCCTGTTCAGCCGCATTCAGATACAAAACAGCGGAAAAGATTATTTTTTCGTGCTTTTTTTGGCATGTTTATTTTCATAAACCAGACGGTTGCTGATTGAGATACGGCGTCTGCCGAGCTCATAACCAACCCAGATAAACACTATGTATATCAGCGGCAGCAGCAGCATCAGGATCAGTTTGGGCCAGCTGCACCCGGGGGTCGCAGCAGTTGCCTGCACGATCTCTTCGTACTCAGTGCCTTCCATCAGAATCATCTCCGGCATTGCCTCCTGGGGTGCAATGCTATACGGATGAATCAGGTTGATCAGCGGCCAGACCGGTGCATTCATCAGACGATAGACCCACAACAGATCCACCAGACCGGTGATCTTGGAAAACAGCAGCAGAACATCCGAAACCAGGCCGGGTGCCAATGCCAGCAGCCCCATTTTCAGCGGCTTGTACCGGTCATATTCAGTCCGGCCGAACTGAATCAGGTTGGCATCCTTGTCGCCAATTCCCCAGCTCTGAGAATACAGTGTTCCGCCGGCAATCAGCAGACAGATCAGCGCCGTCAGCAGAATCCCCCAAGTTCCCTGGGCCATGATTCCCCCCATTGAGAACACGACTACAACACAGATTACATTACAGATACATAGTGTCTTAAGCAGCGTCACAGCCAATTCTTTCGGGCTGTTGTGCAGCTGAACGCCGGTCACCGGCTCTTGCTTTTTTTTCTGGAACAGTGCCATCTTTGTACCCCTTTCTATCAAGGCTCAACGTTTTTGCGGATAATGCTTCCTTCAACCGGCTGCTGAGGCAGCAGTCCGGCAGGGAAAGAAAAGGCCATCGCCGGGTGACGGGTATCGGTAATCGGAGTGCCTTCTCCATCCGTCATCTGTCCGATCACAAAACTGACCGGTTTTTGCCCCGGCTGAAGCAGTTCCAGCGTATCGCCCTCGACAAACTTGTTTTTCTGGGTACACCAGACCTTTCCGTCCTCTACCCGGTCGACCAGCGCGACAATATCACAGATACGAATATAACCAGCGCCTTCATATCGTTGCCCCTGTTCGGGACGTCCAAAATAAAATCCAGTCGAGTAGTCTCGATGGGAAACCTTGCGTACCTCATCCATCAGCCAGCCGGGCAATGTCCAGTGTTCCGGGTCTTTCAGGTACCCATCTACCGCCATTCGATAGGCGTTGGTCACGACACCGACATAATAGGAAGATTTAGCACGTCCTTCGATTTTAAGCGAAGTGACGCCGGCTTCCACCAGCTGTTTGATATAGGACAACATACATAGGTCTTTGGCATTTAAAATATAAGTCCCGCTCTCATCCTCAAATACCGGGAAATACTGACCGGGTCTCTTTTCCTCCACCAGTGCATAATTCCAGCGGCAGGGCTGCGCACACTGCCCCCGGTTGGCATCCCGCCCGGTCATATAGTTGGACAGGACACAGCGCCCGGAAAAGGACATGCACATTGCTCCGTGGACAAATACCTCCAATTCCAGTTCAGGCGGGGTCTTTTCACGGATCTGTCGGATCTCCTCCAGCGACAGCTCGCGTGCCAGCACCACCCGCTTTGCGCCCATCCGGTAAAGCTCCGAAGCAGCCAGCCAGTTGACCACCCCGTTCTGGGTGGAAATATGGATATCCACCTGTGGTGCAGCTTTTTTGACCAGCGACAGTACCCCGAGATCGGTAACGATAAATGCGTCCACTCCGGTTGCCGCGGCCTCACGCAGAAAGCCCTCCATCCGGTCAATCTCCTCATTACGGGGAAGGGTATTGCAGGTTAGATAGACGCGGACTCCCTTCTGATGGGCCATCTCCACCGCTTTTCTCAGGCTGTCCATATCAAAATTGGCCGATGCCGAGCGCATCCCGTATTCAGTGCTGCCCAGGTAGACCGCATCAGCACCATACAGCAGTGCCATTTTCAGCCGTTCAAAATCTCCTACCGGAGCGAGCACCTCCGGGTAATGTGTTTCTATCACAGACAATTCTCCTTTGTTGAGGGTTTATCAGTCAATCTGATCGACGTTCTGTTCGTGCGCCTGCAAGGTCTCCGCGTAATAGAACTGGCCGGTCTTGATGTTGCTGCAAAAATAATAATACGCGGTCGATTCTGGCTGAAGAGCAGCCATAATTGCATCCATACCGGGATTGCAGATTGGACCGGCAGGAAGGCCGGTACATTCATAGGTATTGTACAGCGAAGCTTTCCGCTGGTTCGCACTACTCTTGCCGGACATCAAAATCACCGAGTTGGCATAATCACGGGTCGGGTCGGATTGCAGCATCGGATAATTTTCTGCGTCGTTCAGACGGTTCCAATAAACCGACGATACCAGCTTCATATTTTCAGGATCACCGCTCGCCTCTGCCTGGATAATCGAAGCAAGGGTAATCGTCTGATGCTGGGTTAACCCCATTTCGGTCATCAGTTCCTGCACTGTGTCAATTTTGTTTTGGAAGTTGC
>DVLN01000217.1 GCA_018715465.1 Candidatus Faecivivens stercorigallinarum
GTCTGTCTGTCTGTCTGTCTGTCTGTCTGTCAAAAGGCTAGCCGGATTGAACCGCACTGTCAAGCCCCCATTTCTGAATCTTTTGTGAACGATAGATAACCGCACAGAGTTAGTATAACAAAATGCAGGAAAAAGTCAATGGTTTTGGCGTAAGCGGTCATTTTCTGTCGTAAGCGGTTATGGGGCCACAAAAATCAGCAGAAAAAACTGTGCAAATTATCCGATTTTTTCCAGCAAACAGACTGCCGTTGCGGTGATGCCGCTGCCGTCTCCGGTGATGCCGAGTCCCTCTTCGGTCGTCGCTTTTACGCTGATATCCGAAACCGGTACACCGACCGCATCCGCCAGACACTGGCGCATCTGCGGAATAAACGGCGCAAGTTTGGGACGCTGGGCTGCGACCGTTACGTCGAGATTGCCCAGTTTCCAGCCCTCGCCTTCAATCAATGCCGTGACCCGTTTCAGCAGTTCGATGCTGTCAGCACCCGTATAGGCCGGGTCATTATCGGGAAAATGTTTCCCGATGTCCCCCAGCGCCAGCGCCCCCAGCATCGCGTCCATCACCGCATGAGTCAGTACATCCGCGTCCGAATGCCCCAGCAGCCCCTTTTCGAACGGGATTTCCACCCCGCCCAGTATCAGTTTTCTTCCTTCAACCAGCCGGTGCACGTCATACCCCTGGCCTATCCGAATAGATGCCATTTTCAGTCTTCCTTTCTTATCACTCGTCCCATGAATCCGGCAGTTCCCATTCCGGCTGGAGCGCAAGCATTGCCTCCGCCGCCGGGACGTCTTCCGGGGTAGTAATCTTAATATTGTCATAATGTCCGACAACCGCTGCAACCGGGCGTCCGCTCCGTTCAAACAGCTGGGCATCGTCGGTCAGATCCCATCCCTCTGCCTTTGCCTGCTCCATCGCTTCGCGGTAGTCTTCCAGCCGGAAAACCTGCGGCGTCTGGGCAGAAAACAGCATGCTCCGGTCGGGCGTCGACTGTATAACCCCGTCTTTTACCTGCTTGATCGTATCTTTAACCATCACACCCAGCACCGCTCCGCCGGTCTTTTCCGCCGCGTCCAGTGTCTTTTCAATATCATCCGGGCGAACCAACGGACGGGCGCCGTCATGAATCGCGACCACGTCCGACAGTGGATAAACATACCCGAGCGCGTTTTCGACCGACTGCTGCCGGGTATCACCGCCTGCCGGCACCACCCGTACCTTCGGCAAACCATGCAGCAGGCTGTCCACCTCTTCCCAGTCCTGCCGCCGGCAGACCACCAATATTTCTTCAATCCGTTTTACCCACAGAAAAGCCTGCACGCTCCGCAATAAAACCGGCGTCCCGCCAACTTCCAGAAACTGTTTGTTGACGCCGCCCATCCGCGACGAACTCCCCGCCGCCAGTATAATTGCCGTTACCATATTCTTATCACCTTTTTTGCCCCCAGCGGGGTTATTCATACTAAAAAATTCAGGGGCTGCTGCAAAACAGAATTGCAGCAGCCCCCTTGAAATTATGATAGTAAACAGGCAGGACGTATTTTACAACGCGCCTTAATTTTTCAATCATGCTCTCCGTCAACCGAGCAAAAACTTCCAGCCGCGACCACTTAAGTCAGTTGCGCACAACCGAGCCCATCGGAACGTGGGCGACCGACGCGAACTGTCAGCGCGGACACCGCGCCACCGCGCCGCGCTTATCTGGAAGTCTTGGTGTCACGCAGGACAACGTCATGCGCGCCGCCTTCGACGATCGAAGTCGAAGATACCAGCGTAATCTTCGCGTTCTTCTGGAGTTCGGGAATGGTCAGCACGCCGCAGTTGCACATCGTCGAACGAACCTTTGCAAGCGAACGCTGAACGTTGTCCTTCAGCGAACCTGCATACGGAACGTAAGAGTCAACGCCTTCCTCAAACGACAGCTTCTTGTCGCCGCCGAGGTCATAACGCTGCCAGTTGCGGGCACGGTTGCTGCCTTCGCCCCAGTATTCCTTCATATAGTTGCCGTTGATGATGACCTTGTTGGTGGGAGACTCATCAAATCTCGAGAAGTAACGGCCCATCATCAGGAAGTCAGCACCCATCGCCAGAGCAAGAGTCATGTGATAATCATGAACAATGCCGCCGTCCGAGCAGACAGGAACATAAATACCCGTCTGTTCAAAATACTCGTCTCTCGCCTTGCAGACTTCGATCAGAGCAGTTGCCTGTCCGCGGCCGATACCCTTCTGCTCACGGGTGATGCAGATAGAGCCGCCGCCGATACCGACCTTGACAAAGTCAGCGCCGCATTTTGCCAGGAACAGGAAACCGTCACGGTCGACAACGTTGCCCGCGCCGATCTTGACCGAGTCACCATAGGTCTTTCTGGTCCATTCCAGCGTCCGTTTCTGCCATTCAGTGAAGCCTTCGGAAGAGTCGATACACAAAACGTCTGCACCAGCTTCGACCAGTGCGGGAATACGTTCTTCGTAGTCACGGGTATTGACGCCCGCACCAACGATATACCGCTTCTGGCTGTCGAGCAGCTCCAGTGTGTTTTCTTTATGAGAATCGTAATCCTTGCGGAATACCAGATATTTCAGATGATTGTTTTCATCAATCAGAGGGAGAGAATTCAGCTTGTGATCCCAGATGAGGTCGTTTGCTTCTTTCAGCGTCGTGGTGTCCGGCGCGGTGATCAGCTTGTCAAAGGGAGTCATAAAGTCGGCAACACGCTCGGTGCGTGCCATACGGGAGATCCGGTAATCACGTCCGGTGACAATACCCAGCAGGCGGCCGGTCGCGGTTCCGTCCTCAGTGACGGCAATCGTGTCATGACCGGTGACCGCTTTCAGGTCGAGAATATCCTGAAGTGTCGCGTCAGGACGGACATTGGAATCCGAAGTAACATAGCCTGCCTTATATGCCTTTACGCGGGCAACCATTGCCGCTTCGTCCTCAATCGACTGAGAACCATAGATGAAGGAGATACCGCCCTCCTTGGCCAGCGCAATTGCGAGCTTTTCTCCCGAAACCGCCTGCATGATCGCGGAAACCAGCGGAATATTCATCGAAAGCGGGCATTCTTCCTCGCCCTTGCGGAATTTGACGCAGGGTGTACGCAGGCTGACGTTTGCAGGCGTGCACTCAGCAGAGGAATAACCGGGAATCAGCAGATATTCGCCAAAGGTATGAGAAGGTTCTTCGTAAATGTAAGCCATTATTTTCTCTCCTTATCTGTAGTCCACCCCGTCCGTGCACGGGC
>DVLN01000218.1 GCA_018715465.1 Candidatus Faecivivens stercorigallinarum
AAAAATGCTGCCAAAAGTATTTTTATCTGTTTCATATCCTGACCTCTCATTCAGTGTCAAACATGGCATCGGCAACTCTGAGACCCTCGACTGATGATCAAAAGCCCGGTATGCAGTGGATACAGCCACCGCATACCGGGCTTTGATATTCAAATAAGTTTGAAATTCAAATAAAATTAATAGCCAACTTTTCTCCAGATATCGAGCAGATCTTCCGGCAGATGCTTCTTCATTGCCAGACCTTCCTGAATATCCATATCGTAAACAACGCCGTTCTTTTCGCCAACAACACGGTTGCCGATACCCTTTTTCAGGATCTGAACCGCATGATAGCCCATCCGGGTAGCTGCAACACGGTCACGAAGAGTCGGGCTTCCGCCGCGCTGGATGTGACCCAGGCAGGTACCTCTGGTATCAATGCCGGTCATCTCCATGATCTCATGTGCCATCTCTTCAACCGTCGCAACCTTGTTCAGCGAAGTTACAGCCTCCGCAACAACAACGGTAAAGTTCTTTCTGCCCTTTTCCTGGCCCTCTTTCAGACGGTCAGCAATCTCCTTCTTGATACGCTCGTAACGTTCCTTGGGAGATTCGCCCGGCAGAAGGTTCTCCGGCAGCGCAATATAGGAAGCACCAGTCGCAATACCGACCTCCAGTGCAACCCAGCCTGCTCTCGCGCCCATAACTTCAACAATCGCACAGCGATGATGAGAAGTAATGGTGTCACGAATCTTGTCGATCGCTTCCATCGCGACATTCATCGCGGTATCAAAACCGATCGTGTACTCGGTGCAGGCAATATCATTGTCAATCGTCCCGGGAAGACCAACACAGGGAATACCCGCTCTGGAAAGGTCACCGGCACCTCTGAAGGAACCGTCGCCGCCGATAACGACCAGACCGTCAATCCCAAACTTGCGGCAGTTGTCCGCAGCCTTCTGGATACCAGCCTGCTCTTTGAATGCCACACAGCGTGCAGTGCCCAGCATGGTGCCGCCCTTCTGAATAATACCGGATACGTCACCGATGTCCAGGTCGATAAAATTACCGTCGATCAGTCCCTGATAGCCGTCAAAAATACCTTTAACCTTAATACCACAGCGTACGGCATTTCTGACGATTGCGCGGATAGCAGCATTCATACCCTGCGAATCTCCGCCGCTGGTCAGAATACCGATGGTTTTAACTTCCATGCTTATGAGCCTCCTGTTTTGTACTCTCTTTCAGTCTCAATTGTACTGAAAAGGTAAAGAAATGTCAAGGCTGGCAGCATAGGTTCAGCAATTTGCCTACAAATAATTATTATTTCAACAATTTTGTGCAGTTTTCAGCAAGAACCTTTTCAGCTGCCCTCGCGGACGCCTCGTCCTTGTCCAGCACAAAGAAATAGAATTTAATCTTCGGCTCAGTTCCAGAGGGACGGATAATAAACTTATTGCCATTCTCCAGCGTATAGGACAGCACGCTGGATTTGGGCAGGCCGGTCGAAGATTTTTCGCCGGTGACATTGTTGATGACGACCTGTGCCTTATAGTCCTTGAACAGCACGACCTTTTCGCCGTCCAGTTCCTGAAGCGGGCTGGACTGCAATTTCGCCATGATCTCGTTCATCTCGTTCATGCCGCTCTCGCCTTCAAATGCAAACGACTGCTGGGTGCACAGATAATAACCGTATTTCGCATACAGTTCGCCCAGCACATCCACCAGACTCTTGCCCTGGGTCGCGTAGAATGCCGCCATCTCGCAGATCATCATTGAGCCGCATACCGCGTCCTTGTCACGGACGTGCGGGCCGGCAAGATAACCATACGACTCTTCGAAGCCCAGGATATACCGTTCCACTTCACCCGCTGCCTCCAGCAGGCCGATCTGTTCGCCGATATACTTGAAACCGGTCAGGATCTCGCGGATTTCCACACCAAACTCTTCAGCGATCCGGTTGGTCAGATCGGTGGTAACGATGGTCTTGATGCAGATCGGGTCTTTGGGCATCTTGCCCAGAGCCTTGCGCTGAGAAGCAATATAATACAGCATCAGTGCTCCGACTTCATTGCCGGTCAGCAGCTTATAGTCGTCGCCAGTCTTGACCGCGATACCGACACGGTCGCAGTCAGGGTCGGTCGCCAGCATCAGGTCGGACCCGGTCTTGATGCACAGCTGCAATCCCAGTTCCAGCGCCTGACGGATCTCAGGGTTCGGATAAGGACAGGTTGGGAAGTTTCCGTCAGGATATTCCTGTTCAGGCACAATGGTGAGATCTTCCTCTTTGATACCGATTCTCTTGAGGATCTCGCGGACCGGTTTATTGCCGGCGCCGTTGAGGGGAGAATAGACAATCTTAAACCCGGAAGAAGCGACAACATCCGAATTGAGCGAGCATTTCAGGACATCCTGATAGAAGCTCTCGATGCAGTCATCGCCGATGTATTCAATCAGGCCCTGCTTGACACCTTCCTCGAAATCCATCAGCTGGATATCGGTAAATTCATTCAGAGCGTCGATATTGGCGAGCACTTCGTCCGCCGTCTCATCGGTGATCTGGCAGCCGTCGGGGCCATATGCCTTGTAACCGTTATACTTGGCGGGGTTGTGGGAAGCGGTGACCATAACGCCCATCGAGGTGTGATAGTACCGCACTGCATAGGACAGGCAGGGAACCGGCATCAGTTCCTTGTAGATATAGACCTTGATGCCGTTGGCCGCACAGACGCGGGCAGTTTCACGCGCAAAGACATCCGACTTGATACGGGAGTCATAGCTGATGGCCAGCGAGCCGTTTTCATAATGCTTTTTGATGTAGTTGGCAATGCCCTGGGTCGCCTTGCGGACGATATAAATATTCATCCGGTTGGTACCGGCACCGATGACGCCGCGCAGGCCAGCGGTACCAAAAGCCAGCTCACGATAAAAACGATCGCTGATCTCTTCTTCCTTGCCCTCAATTGCCTTGAGTTCTTCGATCAGGTCAGCATCTTCCGTTGCACACTTCAACCATTCGGTATATTTTTCCTGAATCATAGCATACCATTCCTTTCCGGGTGTCTGCCCGGACAGACAAACACCGATATACCATAATCATACTGTAATTTTGCCGTTCTGTCAATCGTAATTTCAAACAAATCTAGATATTATAATTATATAACAGAGATTTGGAACAGATATTTTTGTCAAAAATGCGTGTAAAAATCCGGTAAAACGGGCGGACAGCCGCCCATTGGCCGCTATCCGCCCGTATCACATCTTCTCTGACGCTGCTGGATTACAGTCCGCTTTTACGCACCATATTATACAGCATGCTTTCCTTGAGTTTTTCGCTGTTGCCGCCCAGCAGGTCGATGATCGCGTATCCAAACGGCAGCGTCGTTGCCGGCCCGCGGCTGGTGATCAGATTGCCGTCGACGACGACAATCTCTTCCCGATAGCCCGATTCGGTAAACAGCGCGGTATACTTTTCGCCGGGATAGGAGGTCAGCGTCCGCCCCTTATCAATACCAGCCTGATGCAGCACCATCGGTGCGGCACAGATCGCGCCGATATACTTCCCAGCCGCGTCAAACTCCTGAACCAGCTTGACCACCGCGGGATTGTCCCGCAGGTTGGCCGCGCCAGGCATCCCGCCGGGCAGAATCACCATGTCATATTCCTGCATATCCCCGTCCAGCAGCCGGTCGGCCCGCACGGTGATGCCATGGCAGCCGGAAACCATCTGTTCCCCTGTCGTCGACACCAGATCACAGGCAAACCCGCCCCGCATCAGTACATCCGCCAGAAACAGCGATTCCCCTTCCTCATATCCAGTCGCCAGTAAAACTGCAATTTTCATATGATCAGCCTCCTGCAAGATTTGTTGTCTACAGCATACCATTTCCCGCAAAAGGCCGCAATCATTTTCCAGAATCAGGAAATATCTGTCAGTCGGGCATACTCCTGTGCGATCAGCCCGGCCACCAGCTGCAGCTGATAGGGGTGTCCCAGCTGGTCCTGACGGGATTCAAACCGCACCACCCGGTCGATATAGGATGGGACCTCCTCCCCGGTTCCGGTAATTCAGCCGCGCTGACCGTCTCCGCTGCAAGGGTCATCTCAACACCGATCCGCTGAGACAGGGCGGTCCCGTTCCCATCCTCCAGCCGTTCAAACGTCGGATGATAGTCTTTAAGCAGCTGCTGCAACCCCGCGTAACTTTCCAGCCCGATCTCCTGACAGAAGCGGGAAACCGTGCCAATCCCCACATGGCACTCTGTGGCCAGCTGGCGGATTCCCATTCCCTTTACCCGCTCTGCATGGCTAAGGACATATGCCGCAATCTGGCTGTTGATTGCATCTCCCTTTTCGGACGCCAGCGCGCTCAAAAAGATGACAGGCAGCTTATCATAAAGCATCCGGGTCCCTCCATCTCTCAAAATGTTCCATCAGCTTTCCTTCTTTTTCCGAAACAGCGGCTGGTCGCTGCTGGACAGCCACCCCCCAATCATCATCAGCCCCAGCCCAATATAATAGGTCACCTGCGGCAGGCCGCGGAAGATCATCAGCGACAACCCGGTACCGATAAACGGCGCAACCGCATAATAGGCGCTGGTCCTGGCAGCCCCGAGCTTTCGCTGTGCATAGACATAAAAATAAATGCTCATCCCGTATGCAACCAGTCCGACCGCCAGCACTGCCGGCACGCTCCACCAGTATTCAATCCGTTCCCCGATGCAAAGGCCGATCACCAGCGAACCGCCGCCCGAAAAGATACCCTTGAGCAATACAATTTGCAGCGGGTCCCTTGCGGACAGCTTCCTGGTACAGTTGTTTTCCAGCCCCCAGCAGACGCAGGCCAGCAGTATAAATAGCGACCCCGGCGAAAAGGCAAAGCTGCCGCTCCCTTCGACCGACAGCACCAGGCAGGACGCTGTCACAAACAAAATGCCCAGCCACAATCTGGCGCTGATCTTTTCTCGAAAGACCGCCAGTGCGATCAATGCCGTCGCGACAATCTCAAAGTTGTTCAGCAGCGAAGCGTTGGCCGCAGAAGTCGTTTTCAATCCAAACAGCAGCAGAACCGGTGCGGCAATGTCCAGCAGGATCATGGCAATCGTGTAGGGCAGTTCTGCGCGGGTCAGCCCCGACTCAGCCTGACCCGTCCGGGTCGCCTTCCGCACCAGGAACAGCACCACCATCCCCAGTCCGGCACCAAGATACAGCAGCCCTGCCATCAGCGTAGACGGCATATATTCCAGCAGTACCTTGGAACAGGGGGCGTTGATTGCATACAACGCGGCGGCAAGGACAGCGAGAAAGATACCTGCTTTTGTTTTTGACGAATCGGTTTTCATACGATTTTGTCGATTGCCTGCATCAGATCCTGCATCGCTGCTTCATCATTCTGCTGCACGGCATCGACGATGCAATGCTGTAAATGGTCTTTGAGGATGACCTTGCTGGTATTGGTGATCTCCGCCCGGACAGCTGCCAGCTGAATCAGGACCTCGCTGCAATCTCTCCCTTCTTCAATCATTTTCTTGACTGCGTTCATATGCCCGATCGCGCGGGACATCCGGTTTAAAACCGCTTTTGTGTGCTCATGCTGGTGCATTGCAGGACCTCCGTTCCGTCTCCCCAACCGTGGAAAGCTATATCCCCCACCGGGGGATATTTGATAAAGGTATTGTACGCCATTTCAGCACAAAAGTCAAAAGGTTTATTTACCCGCAGATGATTGAAAAGCCGTTCAGGCGCAGTGCCTGCGCTCCCTGGTTCGCGTTGGTCGGCGGCGTACCGGCCGCCTCGGTTGTGCGGGTAACAGCCTGAGTAAACGCGCCGGGCAGATGATATGGAATTTAGCCTTTTTCACGGCGCGCCTGCGCTTACTGTTTCCCCATCCATTCCCGGACCAGCCGGAGCATTTCTCCTGACCGTTCAGGCGCAGTGCCTGCGCTCCCTGGTTCGCGTTGGTCGGCGGCGTACCGACCGCCTCGGTTGTGCGGGTAACAGCCTGAGTAAACGCGCCGGGCAGATGATATGGAATTTAGCCTTTTTCACGACGCGCCTGCGCTTATTGTTTCCCCATCCATTCCCGAACCAGCCGGAGCATTTCGCCTGACCGTTCGGGCATATTCCCCATCCAGGTGATCATCCTCTGCCTGGCCGGGCAGCAGAGGCACTTCTGGCCCCATTTCCCGCTGATCGAAAAGCCGTCTGCATCCACCCAGAAGAAATACCCATAGCCGCCTTCCTTATTGGCAATCTGGCGGCTGATCGCTGCCCTGACCCAGTCTTCACTCAGCAGGCGCTGTCCGTCAAAAACACCGCCCTGCATATACAACTGCCCCAGCCTGCTCAGTTCATCCACCGTCAGCTTCATTCCTGTTGCACCGTAAAACCTTCCCTGCGGGTCATCGGCATATTCCGGCCGCTCAATTCCCAGCGGCGCAAACAGTCTGGGTGTGAGATACTCCATCAGATGTTCGCCGACCGCCTCTGAAACTGCGACACCTGCCAGATATGCCGGTACATTGGAATAACTGAACACCTCTTCACTGTCAAACCCGGCACCGCATGTAAGCGCCTGCCGCAGCCAGTCCTCCCCTTCCGGCCGGAACGGGAACCCCGGTACCGACATAGTCAGCAGCCGTCCGAGCGGCAGATGGTCAACTGCACTTTTCACCTCTTCCGGCAGGCCTTGCATATATTTCCCCGGCAGCAATCCGCCGAGGCTGTCCTCAACCGACAGTTTCCCCTCCTGCACCGCCAGCCCGACTGCCGTCGATGTAAAGCTCTTAGTCGCCGAATAGATGGGATACCGCGCATCCGGCGCAAACTGCCGCCGGTACACTATCTTTCCCTTCTCAAAGACCTCGATCCCATATACTTCCAGCCCGCGGGTTTCAATCTCCCATGCCAGTCTTTCAAACAAAACCTTCATCTCCTTATACAAAACAAAAGCCCCCATCCAGACAGGACAGGGGCTTGAAACAGACAGATTAACCGTAGATGGAGAGCAGAACGCCTGCCGCAACAGCAGAACCGATAACACCAGCAACGTTCGGGCCCATCGCATGCATCAACAGGAAGTTGGTGGGATCCTCTTCCGAACCAACCTTCTGGGAAACACGCGCTGCCATCGGGACAGCAGATACACCAGCCGAACCGATCAGCGGGTTGATCTTGCCGCCGGACATAATGTACATCAGTTTGCCAAGCAGGACGCCGCCGAAGGTGCCCAGGCAGAAGGCAGCCAGACCCATTGCCAGAATACCCAGCGTCTTGGGGGTCAGGAAGTAGTCATACCGGGCAGTCGCACCGACAGTAACACCCAGGCAGATGGTGATAATGTTCATCAGCTCGTTCTGAGCGGTCTTGACCAGACGGTCGACAACGCCGGACTCTTTCATCAGGTTGCCCAGCATCAGCATACCGATCAGAGGAGTTGCGTCCGGAACCATGAAGCAGACGACCAGCGTAACCAGAATCGGGAAGACGATCTTTTCGGTTCTGGAGACGGGACGGAGCGCGGTCATCTTGACGGCACGTTCCTTCTTGGTGGTCATTGCCTTCATGATCGGGGGCTGGATAACCGGAACCAGTGCCATGTAGGAATATGCTGCAACAGCGATGGAGCCGAGCAGGTGAGGTGCAAGGATCTTGGTGACCAGAATTGCGGTCGGGCCGTCAGCGCCGCCGATGATACCGATGGAAGATGCTTCTTCAGGCGTAAAGCCGAGCAGCAGAGCGCCGATAAAAGCAATAAAGATACCCAGCTGTGCAGCAGCGCCCAGCAGGAAGGATTTGGGGTTCGCAATCAGCGGACCAAAGTCGGTCATCGAACCGATGCCCAGGAAGATCAGCGGCGGATAAAGCCCCAGCTTAACGCCCAGATACAGGATGTCCAGCAATCCGCCATCGTGCAGCACCGTACCATAGTCGATACTGTTGCCGATATAGAACTCCATGTGGAACAGACCATTGTTGGGGATGTTGGTCAGCATCATACCAAATGCGATGGGCAGCAGCAGCAAAGGCTCATACCCTCTGGCAATCGCCAGGTAGGCCAAAAAGCAGGCAATGCCGATCATAACCAGCTGCTGCCAGTTGACATTGGCAAAGCCGGATGACAGTGCAATGTCCTTGACACTGTTTACGAATACTTCAAACATATTTCAGTTTCCTTTCTTCAGAGTAGTCTTCATCATCAGGTCAGAAAGGTCTGACATTCTCGGCAAGCCCAGCACGGCTCCAGGCGCTTGCGCCGGGACGAACCCTGCGGATGCTCTTGACAACATAAGACTTGCCGCTGCCCTCTTCTGCAAGAATAACGGCCAACGCTGCGGTAATCGCTGCGGCGACTTCGTCATCCATGTTCTCACCAGCCGAAACAACGGGAGGAGCCGCCTTCGGCTTTGCAGCAACCGCTGCCTTCGGTGCAGGCTTGGGAGCAGGAGCAGCTTTCGGTTTGTTGCCGCCAGCGCTTTCCATAATCTTCCCCACGCCCCAAACGAGCAGGATCAGCAGGCCAAGCGCGATAAAGACAACGACGAGACCGGTAAATACCGTTCCCCAGGCTGTAGTCCAATCCATGTATCATATCTCCTTCATATATAGATTCTATATAAACCCGCCGCAGACTGGGCCTGCCGCAGGATAGATAAAAATTGAAGCCGCCCTCATTCACACCATGCACAGAAGTTGACTTCCCATGCCGGATAGTACGGCTGATGCCGCAGACAGATTCGATATCCTGGCTCGATCCGGTGCAGCAGCAGCGGCAGAGCAAAGATATCTTCTGTGCGGTGGTAGGCTGAAAACAACAGCTTTGGCCGCATCAGCCGCAGCGTCTGTTCAGCGCCGGAAAGGGCTCCGGCCTCGGCACCTTCGACGTCCATCTTGATGAGGGTGCACCGCTTTCCGCAGGTAAGCGAATCAACCGAATAAACCGGTACCTTCAGCTTGCCATTTTCAGAAAGGGAGGAATTCCTCCCGGCAGCGTTGTCAAACCACTCTTCCCCGTCTGACGAAGAAACGCCCCCTTCGACCAGCGTAAAACGCGGGTCGTCACAGAAGCCGGGCGCGAACGTCTCCATCTTCTGCACCAGCTTGCGCCGGTTTTTCGGGTCGGGTTCAACCGCCGTCACCGAACGGAATTTACCGCCGGTATACGCCAACAGCTCCCGGACGGTATCCCCGTCATATGCCCCCAGATCGAAAAAGGATTCATCCTCCCCGACCTTTAACAGCCGGTACATCTCCTCCCGCTCCGATTCACAGGCAGAAAGGTGAGCCAGCTTTCCGGTCATCCGGTAGGCAAACAGATGGACAAACACCTTGCGGGAAAGTTCGTCCGCCAGCAGGCTATAGGCTTCTTCCAGTTCCCCGGCGTGCGCGATCGCGTATTCCCGGTCCCAGATTCCGCCGCCAAACAGCGGCAGGTCAGGCGCATACAGGGTATGCCGCCGGGAGACCCCGTCGATATGTGCCATCACATCCGGCAAAAAAGAGCCAAAGCACAGCAGGATCACAAAATCCCCCAGCCGTGCTTCCACCTGAGCGAGCGTCTCCACCCGGAATCCGAGAAAGGTCTGGCCGCGAACAAACCCATCGCTTGCAAAAACACCGGACACCGCAATGCCCCGTCTTTTACACTCGGCAAAAGCCTTTTCCGCACCATTCCCCATCCCATACAGGACGACCGGGCAGGATTCGGACTGAAGCCGTTCCCAGAGGGTCTTTTCCTGCAAAATGTCGTCCATTTTCTCAAGAAAACCGCCTGAAACTGACATCAAACCCAAACTCCCCCATGCTAAGATTACCCTTATTATAACCCATTTTTCACCAATTGTCTATACTTCATTCAAAAAAAGTGCAGTGCCTGCACTCCCTTGTTCGCGTTGGTCGGCGGCGTACCGACCGCCTCGGTCGTGATGATAACAGCCTTTGCAAACGCGCCGGGCGCAGTGCCTGCGCTCCCTTGTTCACGTTGGCTGCCTACGAAGTGCATACATGCAAACCCATACATACAAAGCCCACACATGCACAGCGTATATTTGTCTATCCCAGAATAATTTAAGAACTGTTCACAGTTTATTTTGCTGCTGCATTGCGAAAAAGGGTAGATTGTGATACACTGAATAACGATATGAAAAAACAGGAGGATGAAAGGCTTGGGGCTTTTTGATATAATGGGGCCGGTCATGATCGGCCCGAGCAGTTCCCATACTGCCGGTGCTGCCAGGCTGGGACGGCTGGTCCGCCAGCTGACCGGCGGTGAAGTTCGGAAGGTGACGATGTACCTGCATGGTTCTTTTGCCACCACCTACCGTGGTCATGGCACCGACAAGGCACTGCTCGCCGGGATTCTGGACCTGCTGCCTTCCGATGAGCGGCTGCGGGACTCCTTCCGGCTGGCGGACGAGGCGGGCATCCAGTACGCTTTTATTCCGACCGATCTCGGGGAAGACTATCATCCGAACACCGTCAAATTTGTCGTCGAAACCGCTGCTGGTACCACCCATACGGTGATCGGCGCATCCATCGGCGGCGGACAGGTTCTGATCCGGGAGATTGATTCGTTGCAGGTCCGCTTTACAGGCGAACGTCCCATCATTATCTGCCGGCACGAAGACCACCCCGGCGTCATCGCCGGTATCTCGACCGTCCTCTACGAAGCTCATATCAACATCGGCAATATGAATGTCGATCGGGACCGCGGACGGGAAAGCCATACCGCACAGATGTATATTGAAATCGACTCTCTGCCCGGAAAAGGGCTGGAAGATAAAATCCGGGCCATCCCCGGTATCCTCAACGCAATGATCCTGCTGCCGGTACAGGAATAACCCCCGGCGCGGATACGTTTTGATAAAAGAAAGGAAATGGTTCAAGATGGAACAGCTTAAAGAAAGAAAAGACATGGACCCCCGTTTTACCTGGGATTTTACCGATCTCTACCCCTCCGATGAGGCATGGGAACAGGAAATGAACGAACTGGGCGGCGAGGTCGAAAGCCTGTCTGCCCTCAAGGGAACGCTTGGAGCAAGTGCAGCTTCCCTCAAGGCCGGACTTGACCGCTATTATGCGGTTGCAAAGCGGCTTTTCCTGGCCGGATGCTACGCCTTTTTCCATATGTCGGCCGACAACGGCGACCCCCGCTATCAGCGGATGATGGGCCTTTCCCAGCAGCTGGAAGCTAAATTCAGCCAGAAGACCTCCTTCCTCGACCCTGAGATTCTGGCAATCGACCCCGATACGCTGGCGGGCTTCATGAAAGACCCGGCACTCGCTGAATACAGCCACATCATCGAAAACACCACCCGCGCCCGTGCCCACACCCTGCCTGCCGAACAGGAAGCGCTGCTGGCACAGTTTGCGCAGGTCCGCAATACCCCTGACCAGGTCTTCTCAATGTACGGCGATGTCGACGTCCGCTTTGAGGACGTCATCGACGAAAACGGCAAACCCTCTCCGCTGACCAACGGCAACTTTGGTGTCTACCGCGAAAGCCGCTGCCAGGCTGTCCGTAAAGACGCCTTTGAAAAGATGATGGGCGCGTTCAAGGCCGCGATCAACACCCTTGCCGCCAACTATACCGGACAGGTCCAGATGAACAACGCTTTTGCACGTATCCGCGGCTTTAACTCTGCCTGTGAAGCCTCCCTCTTTGCCGGCAACATCCCGGTCAGCGTCTACGACTCCCTGACCGAAGCGGTCCATGCAGGGCTCCCCACGATGAAACGCTACCTCGGTCTGCGCAAAAAGGCACTGGGGCTGGATGAGCTGAACCTGTACGACCTGTATGTTCCGATGATTGACGATGTCGATTACCCGATGCCGTTTGAAGAAGGCAAACAGCTGGTCAAAAAGGCGCTGGCACCGCTGGGCGAAAAGTACCAGGCACTGCTCGACCGTGCCTTTAACGAACACTGGATCGACGTCTACGAAAACAAGGGCAAAACCTCGGGCGCATATTCCGCCGGTGTCTACGGTGTTCATTCCTTCGTCCTGCTCAACTACACCGACACCCTCGACGACGCCTTCACACTGGCGCATGAGCTGGGTCACGCGATGCACTCCTATCTGTCCAACGAAGCCCAGACCTTTGCCAACTCCGATTACTTTATCACCGTCGCCGAGGTCGCTTCCACCGTCAACGAAGTTCTGCTGACCAAATACCTGCTCGCCAACGAGACTGACCCCAAAAAGCGTGCCTATATCCTCAACCACTTCCTGGAAGGCTTCCGCACCACCGTTTTCCGTCAGACGCTGTTTGCCGAGTTTGAACGTAAGGCGCATGACCTCGACCAGGCTGGCACCCCTCTGACCGCAGAGGTACTCAGCGGGATCTATCATGACCTCAATGCCCTCTACTATGACGGCGCGGTCACCAACGAGACGCTGGATGTCGAATGGGCGCGGATTCCGCACTTCTATTCCTCCTTCTATGTTTACCAGTACGCGACCGGCTTCTGCTCGGCTGTCGCAATCGCCAACCGCATCATCGAGACTGGCGATGCGTCTGATTATCTCCGCTTCCTGACCACCGGCGGCAGCGATTACCCGATCGAAGAACTGAAGATCGCAGGCGTCGACCTGACCCAGCCGGAGACCGTTAAAAATGCGCTCAAGGTATTTGACGAAAGCCTGTCCGAACTGGAAGCACTGATCGGCTAACCGGAAGAAAACGGATGACCGCAAAAGAATGTATCGCCCGCGCCGAGGCTGAATCCCTCACCCTCGGCGCCCTCTCTCTTGCCATCGAATCGGAAAACGGCGGCTCGATGGAAAATTCATTCAACCGGCTTTCGGCGATGCTGTCGGTTATGGAAGCGGAAGTCGAAAATGCACTGACTGCACCGGTTCTGTCGGTCAGTGGGCTGACCGGCGGCGACGGCTACCTGTATGAACAGTACCGCAAAAATGGCAGTTCCCTGCTGGGGCAGATCCCGGCACTTGCCGCCGCTTATGCACTGTCTGCCTCTGAGACAAACGCCGCGATGGGCCGGATTGTCGCCTGTCCGACCGCTGGTTCCTGTGGGATTGTCCCGGCATGTGTGCTGGCGGTATCCCGGGTGCGGAACATCCCGCAGGAAAAGGTGCTGGAAGCCCTGGCCTGCGCCGGGCTGGTCGGCATGCTGATCGACGAACATGCCTCCCTCGCCGGTGCGCAGGGCGGCTGCCAGGCGGAGTGCGGCAGTGCCGCGGCAATGGCGGCCGCCGCTGTCGTCGAAATGATGGGCGGAAGCCCCAAAGCCGCCTTTGACGCCGCTGCCATCGCAATCAAAAACCAGCTCGGGCTGGTCTGCGACCCGGTCGCCGGGCTGGTCGAAATTCCCTGCATCAAACGCAATGTCGGCGGGGTGTCGGTCGCGCTGTCGGCGGCAGATCTCGCGCTGGCAGGGATTGAAAGCAAAATCCCGTTTGATGATACTGTCGACGCGATGAACCGGGTCGGGCGGGCATTGCCTGCCGCCCTGCGGGAAACCGCGCTGGGTGGGCTGGCAACGACTGAAACCGGCAAAAAAATGCGGGAAAAAGTGTTCGGAAATGATAAATAAACGGCTTCGGAAGGCAAAGTATCGGCAATTTGCCTGCAATTTGCCGATACTTTGCCTCCGATTCGCTTGACATTTTTCGTCACGTCCTCTACAATAGAAACCAGCCTAATAATACAGGAAAGGTTTGATCACCCCATGAAACGCACTGAAATTGCACAGCTGCATCAATCTTATGCCGCAATGGATGGGCAGACGGTGACCGTAGCCGGTTGGATTAAGACCAGCCGCGACTCCAAAGCGGTCGGGTTTCTGTCCATCGGCGACGGCAGCTGTTTTACCCCTCTTCAAATTGTCTATGACGCCGACAAGCTCGCAAACTTCAAGGAAATCACCAAGTTCGGCGTCGGCGCGGCAGTCGTCGTGACCGGCAAGGTCGTCGTCACCCCCGGTGCAAAACAGCCCTATGAAATCCATGCAGACGAGATCCTGCTGGAAGGCGCGTCCTCCCCTGAGTACCCGCTCCAGAAAAAGCGGCATACGCTGGAATACCTGCGTACCATCTCCTATCTGCGGCCCCGGACCAACACCTTCCAGGCTGTTTTCCGCATCCGCTCGGCAATCGCGTTTGCAATCCACTCCTTCTTCCAGGAAAGAGGATTCTGTTATGTCCACACCCCGCTGATCACCGCGAGCGACTGCGAGGGTGCAGGCGAGATGTTCCGGGTCACCACCATCGACCCCGCAAATCCTCCGATGACCGAGGACGGACAGGTCGACTATGCCCAGGACTTCTTCGGCCGTCAGACCAATCTGACCGTTTCCGGCCAGCTGGAAGCAGAAGCGATGGCGATGGCGTTTGGCAATGTCTACACCTTTGGCCCGACCTTCCGTGCCGAACAGTCCTACACCACCCGTCATGCGGCCGAGTTCTGGATGATCGAGCCGGAGATGGCGTTTGCCGACCTTGAGGACGATATGGCGTGCATCCATGACATGATCAAATATGTCATCGGGTATGTGCTGGAACATTGCCCGGATGAACTGCAGTTCTGCAACAACTTCTATGACAAGGGACTGATCGAGCGTCTGCGCGGACTGCTGGACGCGGAATTTGCCCATGTCACCTATACCGAAGCAATCAAGCTGCTGGAAGAACACAAGGACGAGTTCAAATACCCCGTCTTCTGGGGCTGTGATTTGCAGACTGAGCATGAACGCTACCTGACCGAACAGGTCTTCAAAAAACCGGTCTTCGTCACCGATTACCCGAAGGAGATCAAGGCGTTTTATATGCGCCTGAATGACGACGGCAAGACGGTCGCGGCTGTCGACCTGCTGGTGCCCGGCATCGGCGAGATTGTCGGCGGTTCCCAGAGAGAGGAACGGCTGGATTATCTGACCGCCGCGATGAAGAACTTTGGGCTGAATGAGGCGGACTACGACTGGTACCTCAACCTGCGCCGCTATGGCGGAACCAAGCACTGCGGGTTCGGTCTCGGATTCGAGCGTCTGGTCATGTATATGACCGGCGTCGAAAACATCCGCGATGTCATCCCCTTCCCCCGCACAACCGGTTCGATCTATTGATCATTTATTTTGCCCCGGGCCAACGCCTGGGGCATTTTAACGCCAAAAGGCAGCAATCAACCTATTCTTAAATAATGGGAGTCCTCCATCATGAAACGTGTGCTCAACTTTGCCAAAAAAGAAGCGGTCCTGTCCGCTTCGGCGCTGCTGGCGGTTATTTCAGCCTTTTTTGTCCCGCCGTCGGCAGGCTACATCGACTATCTCGATTTCCGGGTGCTGTCGCTGCTGTTCTGCCTGATGCTGGTGGTCGCAGGAATGCGGGGAATCGGCGTTTTCCACTATCTCGCGGGAACACTGTTGAAAAAAGCCAAATCCACCAGACTTTTAAGCCTGCTGCTGGTCGCGCTCTGCTTTTTCTCCAGCATGCTGATCACAAACGACGTCGCACTGATCACCTTTGTACCGTTCGCGGTGATGATCCTGTCGATGGCTGACCTGAAAGAAATGATGATTCCGGTCATCGTTTTGCAGACAATCGCCGCCAACCTCGGCAGTATGATGACCCCGATCGGCAACCCCCAAAACCTTTACCTCTACTCTTCCTTTTCGGTCCCGTTCGGGCAGTTTATCCTGTGGATGCTGCCGCTGACGGTCATCTCGCTGGTGATGCTGTTTATTGCGGTTTTCACGCTGAAAAACAAAGCGCTGGACATCGCACCGCAAAATTCGGACAAACCGGACGGCAAAAAACTGGCGGTTTATCTGGCACTGTTTATCGTCTGCCTGCTGTGCGTGCTGCGGGTGATCGAATTCCCGGTCATGCTGGTGATTGTCGCGGCGGCCGTGGCGGTTGTGGACTGGAAGCTGTTTAAAAATGTCGACTACGGGCTGCTTTTGACCTTTGTCTGCTTTTTCCTGTTCATCGGCAATATGCAGCATATCCCCGCCGTCAGCGAACTGATCCGTAAGCTGGTCACCGGGCGGGAGCTGCTGACCGGCGCTGTCCTCAGCCAGGTCATCAGCAATGTCCCCGCCGCCATCCTCCTCTCCGGCTTTACCGATATGGTGCGTCCGCTGCTGTATGGGGTCAACATCGGCGGGCTGGGGACGCTGATCGCGTCGCTCGCAAGCGTGATCTCCTTCCGCTGCTACGGGGCGGCTGAGACGGGCGGAAAAGGAAAATTCATGAAGGTTTTCACCTGCTGGAACCTGATTTTTCTGGCGGTGCTGCTGGTGGCCGGGCTGCTGCTGTGCAGTCTGGGGTAAATCCGCCGGCTTAAAATTTCCTGTTTTTGGAACCGTCCGGTTTTTCACTTGGCAGTTGAGGCAAAAAAGACTATAATACTGGCAGGCAAATACATACCGACTCAGATGAAAGGATGATCATGATGAAAGTATTACTGGTCAACGGAAGCGCCCACCAAAACGGCTGTACCGCGGCAGCACTCGCAGAGGTCGCCCGTACCCTTGAAGAACAGGGCATCGGCACCGAAACCATCTTTATCGGCAACGCTCCGATCGCCGACTGCATGGCCTGCGGCCAGTGCGGCAAGCTCGACAGATGTGTGATCGACGATATCGTCAACAAACTGGTCGAGACAGCCCGCGGCTGTGACGGATTTGTCTTTGGTTCGCCGGTATACTATGCCCATCCGACCGCCCGGATTCAGGCGGTACTGGACCGCGCCTTCTATTCCGGCAAGGATGCCTTTGCCCATAAACCCGCCGCTGCCGTCTTAAACGCCAGACGGGCGGGCACAACCGCTTCCTTTGATGTGATGAACAAATACTTCACGATTAGCGAGATGCCGGTCGTCTCCTCCACCTACTGGAACATGACCCACGGCAGAACCGCAGAGGATGTCCGGCTGGATGAGGAAGGTATCGACACGATGAGGAACCTCGGGCTGAACATGGCCTGGGTGCTCAAATGTATCGAAGCCGGCAGACAGGCTGGTATCCAGCCGCCCGTCTGCACCAAACGGACCACCAACTTTATCCGCTGAGGATAGACCGCCGGTAAAAATCTCACCGACAAACAGCAATCCCCCTGACGCAGTTTAGTACGGCTGCACCAAGGTGCTTCCCGATAAGAAAACATCGTGGGGCAAGAGAGAAACGGTGAGACTGTCCCAAAGATTGTGTAAACCTCCAAAGTGGTGTAAAATAGAGATATCACAATGGAGGTTTTATGTATGGCCAGAAGGAATCGTACCCCTGAAGAAAATGCCCGCCGAGAGAAGATTCGTGAGTTACTGCAGATGGCAAATATTGGCAGTATGGATGACATCCAAAATCTGTTTAAGG
>DVLN01000219.1 GCA_018715465.1 Candidatus Faecivivens stercorigallinarum
TAGCAGGTGAGACAATTTGATTTTTTGATTCGTTTATATTGGTGAAGGCCTTCCAAATAAGATGACGGCAAGGAGGTGTGGGCATGCCGGAAATGCAAATTGAAGATGTGGCTTTGCTGCATCAGCTGGTGAGAGAACCGGAAAATGGGATTCGTCTGTTGCAGCAGCAGTATGGCAGTCTGATTTATCGGATTGTCTGTCGGGTATTGCCGGAATATCCGCAGGATGCCGAGGAAGTAGCGGCTGATGTACTGGTCAAAACCTGGGAAAATGCTTCTTTTTTGCTGAAGGATAACCGGCCGCTTATGCCATGGCTGATTGTAACGGCACGCAACCGGGCTATTGACCGCAGGCGAGGGCTTGCCAGACCGACAGCCGAGCTTTCAGAACTGATGGGTATTCTGCCGGAACACCTTTCATCGGATGGGGAAGATCTGATCGGAACATTGGTTGCACAGATGGAACAGCCGGATCGGGAGATTTTTCTTCGGCGGTATTATCGGATGGAAACGTCCCGTGAGATCGGTGAGGCACTCGGCATGAATGAACATACAGTCAATGTACGCCTGTCCAGAGGACGGGCAAAGCTGAAAAAAGAGTATCTCAAACAGATGGGAAGGGGGAGCAGAGATTATGCGAAACAACATGGAATATGATGAGCAGCTGCTGCATGCGCTGTCTGAGCTGCCGCCGTCTGATGAATCCGAGCAGGTTCCGGACGTGGTCAATGAACGCATCTGCCGCCTGGCACTGCAAAAGATACAATCGGCAGAGGATGAAACGTTTGTAATGTCAGAACAGGGTTTTGAATCGGAAGATTACGAAAAGACAGGAAGGAATTATACTATGAATAAGTACAGTCAGAAAGGAATGTTGGGCTCTACCATTAATCGTACACTGCGCATCAGCCTGATTGCAGCGGCAATCCTCTGCGGCAGTGCGGTGACGGTCTGCGCGGTCGGCCCGCAGCTGGTCACGATGCTGGGCGGAAAGATCGGGTTCTTTGAGGAGGCTCCGAGTCAGTCGGAGGTCTCTGACCCGGTAGAAGCACCGCGCACCAACTTTGTCGAAACGCAGAAAAAGCTGGAAGCCTATAATGCCGCCATTGGGGAGACGGTAACCGACAACGGCGTCAGCATCACGCTGGATAATATCTCGATGGATGTCACCAGTATGGATATTTTCCTGACGATTACCGGGCAGGAAGCCATTGACGAAATTATGAGCTGGGACGATTATGGACCGCTTTGGAACCAGTTCTTCGGTGTTGGCCCTGATTTTTATTATGCAACGATCAATGGTGAAACAATTGCACAGTATGACGTGGAAGACTGGTATTTGAATGAAGATGGTTCGCTCAAGCTCTGGCGGCATTATATCTTGACCGATGCCCCGGAAGGGGACGAGATTCAGGTTGTATTGGAAGACAATACTGCACTTGGTCGGAGCGGAGAATGGAAGTTTACTGTCACGTTGGACGGAGAATCAGTCCGTGCAGGCGCAAAGATTGCGCAGCCGGCAGATTTCCCGATGCCGGAAGTAACGTATAAAGACATAGATGGAAAGGATTACACCCTCAACCGAGACCTTCATTTGAGTTATCTCGCATTTGGACCGGTTGGCGGCGTAATCCAGACCACTGTCGAGGAAAATCATACCACCGATTCTGTTGGAAGAGATGTTGTGATCAACGAAGGAATGGACGCCAGTATGCTTTATATTACCGATAATACCGGTAATGAACTGTATACTTGTAAAGCTACTGCAATCAGCGGCAGTGCACTCAACCTGACTGCTCCTGCTGAAAACGCAACTTCAATTACACTGACCCCGGTGATTCAACAGTTTTCGGAAGATGGCGGATGGTTGGGAGAAGAACGGACGCTCAGCCTGGACGAACTGAAAAAAGGTGCTAAAATAGAGACCAGCCCGATTGGTGGGTATACTGTCGAAAACTTTGTCATCAAAGACGGTGCGATCAGCTATGATCTGGTTCCGTATGGTTGGAGCGGATCTTATTCTGAAGTGATTCGCCCGCAGTACGACGGAAAGATTACCCAGTTGGAAGAAGAGGTAACGGGTTTTCAGGACGGTGGAACTGCAACAATCCTGAAATCCGGGCTGCTTTCCTCGACTGTTGATCCGCAGACCGGCGTCGTCAGTGTACGTCATGACTTTTATGCCGCGACCGATGAAGAACTGGAAACGATCACCGAGTGGAAGTATGACTATACTGAATTTAAGCTCGATACTGAAAATGCAGTAACGGTTCAGCTGGAATCGCTGGATTAAGTGACTGACTGACCAGCTGACAGGTTGATCGCTGGGGTTGAAAAAGCTGTCCTGAAAATAGGGCGGCTTTTTCGTGTCTGCTTCATAAACGTTTGTCTTGCAAAATGATGCCGGCTGGCGTATAATAAATAATAGACCGTGCGGGAGCACACCCGCCAGAAACGAAAACATTTTTGGTAAAAGCGGCAATCGCCGCCAGTGCAGGAGGTAATCAGTATGCTTGAGACACTCAGAGAATTGAACCCCGGACTTCCTTTCTATTCGGCCAGTGACCCGGAATTTGCCGGTTATGGCCGAGTTGTTGACGGACTGGACCTGTCGGACCTTGCGGCAGCAGTTGCAGCCCTTCCGATGCCGGAAAAGGGACAGAGCGCTTACGAGCCGTCGATCGACAGTTTGGAAAAATGTGCATCTGCCGCGGAAGTTTCCCGTGTGCTGTACGGTGAAATGCCGACACAGGCCGGCTGCTGCTGGGGTTATAACAACCAGATGAACGCACTGGAATGGCATCAGGGCAGTGAAATCAACCTTGCAGTTGGTGAACCGCTGGTTCTGCTGCTGGCAACGCTGTTTGACCTGGAAAACGGAAAACTTGATGCCTCCAAAGTCAAGGCGTTTGTCCTCGAACCCGGTAAAGCAATCGAAGTCTACGGTACAACGCTGCATTACTGTCCCTGTCAGTTGAGCGACAACGGCTTTAGATGCCTGGTCTGCCTGCCCAAGGGCACCAATACCGACCTCAAGCTGCCGCATGAGGACAAGCGGCTGACTGCCAATAATAAATGGCTGCTTGCACATGAAAGCTGCACCTCTCTGCTGGAAAGCGGCGCGGTTGCAGGCATTTCCGGCGAAAACTGGATTGTCCGTTATTAATAGTTATATTTGATGTTAAAGCTAAAGGGCCGCAGGGAAAACCTGCGGCCCTTTAATCGTCTTAGGCTTTTTTCAGATTGATCTTTGCGATAATTTCCGACTCTATTTTAAATTGGCGGTCTGGTGTCAGCAGACCGTTGACTTCCTGTTGGACGTCGGTCACCTGGGTGTAGCAGTATCCGCAGCAGTATGGAAGCTGTTTGATGGCGGTTGTAATCGCATCAAAACGGCGGATAAAATCCTCTTTGGTTGCGACTTTATTTCCATAACCCCAGCCGCTGTCGTCACCGGTAAAGGCAATGCCGCCGAATTCACTGATGATGATTGGCTGGCCGTGATAGTTGTATCCGTCTGCAAAAGCGTAATGGCATCGGTCAATGGTGAAAGGAATGTGGTTGTCAAGCATCGCTTTGCAGTTGTTCAGGTAGTAGCTGAGGAACTCCTCTGCATCTTCCGCGTAATCATGCAGGGTAATGATATCCGAAACGGTATGCCGCCAGCCATCGTTACAGATGACCGGACGCATAGGGTCAAGCGACTTGGTCATATAATAAATCGCTTCGGTAAAATGCTGCTGCATCGGGTCGCGGGCAATCTCCGAAACACCCCAGCTTTCGTTGAAGGGGGTCCAGGTGATAATGCTGGGATGATTGTAATTCTGCCGGACAATTTCCATCCATTCAGCGGTTATATTTCCGACAGCTTCATCATCAAACTGATAGGTTGCCGGAAATTCGCTCCAGACCAAAACTCCTTTGCGGTCACACCAGTATAAAAACCGTTCGTCTTCGGTCTTCTGATGTTTGCGCAGACCGTTATAGCCGAGCGCAAGGATTTTGTCGAGATCTTCAATCAATGCTTCTTCACTGGGCGGAGTCAGATGGCTGTCCGGCCAGTACCCCTGATCAAGAATCAGACGCTGGTACAGTTCTGTACCGTTTAACAGGATTTTTCCTTCGCGGATGGCAATTTCCCGAAGTCCGAAATAGGATTTGACACAATCACAGGGTGTGTTTTCTCCAGCTGGATAGAAACTGATTTGCAGATCATACAGATCGGGGGATTCCGGGCTCCAGATGCGGACGCCCCATTCACAGACATCCAGATTTTCCAGACCCAGTTCGGCAGTTGCTTTGCCCATTTTGACTGGGACGCGGATTTCTCCGGCCGGGATTCCTTCAAAACTGGCCTGTGCAAGGAGCATGCCTTTTTCTGCACCGCAGATTTCTGCCTCAATGTGGACAGATTTATGCTGAAGGTCGGGCGTTAGTTTCAGCCGTTCGATTCGAGACGCCGGGACATATTCCATCCAGACGGTTTTCCAGATACCAGTCGTCTGAACATACCAGCAGCCGAAGTTTTCCTTTTTCCAGCGTTGTTTGCCGCGCGGCTGAGAGATAGAGAAACTGTCGGTTACATAAACGGTCAGCCGGTTTTCACCGTTCTCAATCCAGTCGGTGATATCAAATGAAAAGCGTGCATAGCCGCCCCTGTGTTCACCGACAAAATATCCGTTGACAAACACCCGGGTGTGCCAGTCGCTCCCTTCAAAATGCAGCAGCAGCCGTTTGTCACTTTTGACGGCTGTGAAGGTTCTGGAATACCATACGCCACTATGTGGATTTGGGTCTTCAATGCCGCTCATCTTCGTTTCATATGTAAACGGAACCTGAATCTGGTGCTGTGGTACAAAACCGTTTTGCCACCCAAGTGCCAGTCCGTTTCCGGTGTCATCAAAAGCAAAATCCCATCTTCCATTGAGGTTTTCCCACTGGTTGCGGAGCAGCTGTGGGCGCGGGTAATCTTTCATATAATTACACATAATAATCGTCTCCTTTTTGTACCGAATGCCAGCTTTATTATATGCGTGTCTGCTTAGAATGTCAATGGTTTTCCGGTAAAAAAATGCCGTTTTCGGACGGACTGTAAACTTGACATCATAACTGATTTGCATTATACTAATTTAGATATAGACTACGATGGAAAGGCGGATGCAGATGCAGACGCAGAGGATACAGGTGCAGGGTTTTTCTGTCAATTATGCAATGCTGGGCTGCCCGGATGGCAGACCTGACCCTGACAGAGAAACACTGGTATTTTTGCAGGGCTGGGGAACCAGCATTTCGATCTATCCCAAACTGCTGGAACACATGGCGCATTTTGTCCCGGTGCTGGCTGCGGATTTTCCGGGATTTGGTGAAACGGCGGAACCGTCTGAACCTTGGGGTGTCAGCGAGTTTGCCGATTTTGTGATTGAGCTGATTCGAACGTTGGGCCTAAAAAAAGTCATCCTGATGGGTCATTCCCATGGCGGACGTGTGTCGGTCGAGATTGCTTCCAGACAGGGATTACCCTTTACCGTTACAAGAATGATTTTGATGGACGCTGCCGGCGTCCTGCCCAAAAAGACGGCAAAACAGAAACTCCGCCAGCGGAAATATAAAATCTGCCGCTGGATTCTGGAACTGCCGCTTTGCCGGGTGCTATACCCGGATGCACTGGAAAACCTTCGCCGCAGTCATGGCAGTGCTGATTACCTGAACGCTTCTCCGATGATGCGTCAAACGCTGGTTCGCTGCGTCAATACCGATATGACCCCGAAAATGCCGTCGGTGCATGTTCCTACGCTGCTGCTGTGGGGTGAAAAAGATACGGCAACACCGCTTTCGGATGGCGAGACAATGGAACGTTTGCTGCCGGACGCAGCACTTGTTAAAGTTCCCAATGCCGGGCATTTCTGCTTTATTGACAGCTGGGAACTGGTTTCGCGGGTACTGGCAAGCTACCTGGGAACGGAGGAAAAGTGATGCTGGACTGGATTTTGTATATTCTGCTACTGGTGAGCTGGCTTTGCAGCTTTGCAATGCTGACGGTTTATAATACCCACATGTTCCAGCTCAATTCCTATAAACCGCATGAACAGCGTGTCTGGTACCGGGATAAGTTTTTGCCGGCCTTTGTCGGGCGGAATCTGGGGGTTATTTTTACACTGCCGCTGCTGTGCTTCTGCGGACGTGTTGGAATCATCCTGTCAATTCTGCTGTACGCGCTGACAGCGTATCTTGGCAGGCCACGCAAAGCCAAAAAGCCGCTGGTTTATACCGCCCGTGTCAAACGCATGCTGGCAACCGACGGCGTGCTGACGGCACTGACCCTTCTGGCTGCGGTGCTGCTGCATAGATGGCCGCTTGCCTGGGGCGTATTGCTCCCGGCTGCGCATTTTGTCTCAGGATTTTATCTGCTGGCTGCCAACTGGCTGAACAAGCCGATTGAAAAGTCGATCAACAACTGGTATATTAATGACGCGAAACGGATGATTGATTCGTCTCCCAACCTCAAAGTGGTCGGCATTACCGGCAGTTACGGCAAGACAAGTGTGAAATTTTTCCTCCGTAAACTGCTGTCGGCGCGATACAATGTGCTGATGACGCCGGAAAGCTACAATACCACGATGGGCGTTGTCAAGACCATCCGCAACTCTCTTCGTCCGACCCATGAGATTTTCCTCTGTGAGATGGGCGCGCGCAATATTGGGGATATTAAGGAAATCTGCGATATTGTTTCGCCGCGGTATGGGATCATCACTTCGATCGGCCCGCAGCATCTGGAGAGTTTCAAAACGGTTGATAACGTCATCAAAACAAAGTTTGAACTGCGGGACGCGCTGCCGCAGGACGGTATCGTTTTCCTGAATGGCGACAATGAATATATCCGCTCTCAGACGCCCGGCCGCAAAGCCGTTACTTACGGCATTGAAAAGGAAGACTGCGATTATGTTGCACGGAATATCACTGTGTCAGCAAAAGGTTCGACCTTCACTATCTCTCAGGATGGCGAAGACTACACCTTTACCACCGCACTGATTGGAAGTCACAACGTGCTGAATATTACCGGCGCCATTGCAGTGGCTCATACATTGGGTGTGCCGATGCGCGATCTGATTCCGCAGGTTCGGGCGTTGGAAAGCGTCCCGCACCGTTTGCAGCTGATTCGGGGACGAAATGCGCTGATTATTGACGATGCCTACAACTCCAATCCGAGCGGAGCAAAAGCTGCGCTGGATACCCTGTCCCGATTTGACGGGGTCAAGATTCTGGTTACGCCAGGCATGGTCGAGCTGGGCACCAAACAGGCAGAACTCAACCGTGTGTTTGGCCGTCAGGCGGCGGCAGTTTGCGATTATGTTGCGCTGGTCGGCGAAAAACAGACCGAGCCGATTCATCAGGGACTGATGGATGAAGGCTATCCAAAAGAAAAGATCTTTGTCGAACATGATCTGACCGCGGCGCTCAAATCAGTTGAGAATCTCCGTACCGGTGGTGTACAGAAGATCGTCCTGCTGGAAAATGACCTCCCGGATAACTTCTGATTGCTTTGAGGACAGATAACCTGTCAACTGCACATAGATCTGACGAAAGAAGGGTACTCTTATGAAAATAAAACTGGGCGTACTGTTTGGCGGAAAGAGCGTCGAACATGAAGTGTCGATTATCTCGGCTCTTCAGGCAGCAGCCTATCTGGACCGGTCCAAATATGACGTTGTGCCGATCTATATGACCAAGAAAAATGAGTTTTATATCGGTGAAGAAATTGGCAAAATCGAAAGCTATCGCGATGGTATCCCTCAGCTGCTCAAAAAGAGCCAGCAGGTGCTGATGACTCCGGCGGACGGCCGGGTGCAGCTGCTGCATTATCCGCTCAAAAAGCTGGGCAACAACGTTGAGGAAACAATCGACATTATCTTCCCGATTGTTCATGGGACCAACGTTGAAGATGGCGCATTGCAGGGTTATCTTAAGACGCTGGGTGTTCCGTTTGTCGGATGCGACGTGCTGTCGTCGGCGCTGGGAATGGACAAATATATGATGAAATGCGTCTGGAAGGAAGCTGGCCTGCCGGTGCTTGACTGTCTGCGGGCAGAACACCGCCGCTATTTGGAAGCACCTGAAAAGTTTATTGATCAGGTGGAATCCCAGATCGGTTATCCGGTTATTGTCAAGCCGATTGACCTTGGTTCCAGCGTAGGTATTCGCAAGGCACTTGATCGCGCGGAGCTTTCTGACGCGATGGAATATGCTTTCCAGTTTGCCCATAAGGTACTGGTGGAAAGAGCAGTCCCCAATCTGAAAGAGATCAATTGTTCAGTGCTGGGCGACTATGAAGAGGCGGAAGCTTCTGAATGTGAGGAGCCGGTCAGCAGCGACCGTATCCTGACCTATGAGGAAAAATACCTCCGTAAAGAAGGCGGCAAGACCGGTACAAAAGGTGCCAGCGAAGGAATGGCCAGCCTGTCCCGTAAGATTCCGGCAGATATCACGCCGGAGGAGCGGGCATTTGTCAGGGATACGGCAGTCAAGGCGTTCCAGGCACTGGATTGCTGCGGTGTTTCCCGCATCGACTTCATGATGGATGCTGCAACCAGAGAAATCTGGATCAATGAGATCAATACCATCCCCGGTTCGCTGTCCTTCTATTTGTGGGAGCCGATGGGGTTAAAGTATACCGAGCTGCTGGACCGGATGATTCAGTTTGCGCTCAAACGGGAACGCGATCAGGCAGAAATCAGCTATGCCTTTGATACCAACATCCTGTCCGGTGTCAGCTTTGGCGGCAGCAAGGGCAGTAAACTCTGATAAGGGGAAAGTAGTATGGTCGAGAAAGCCTATAATATCAATCTGAAATTTGACAGCTGGTCCAGCCAGTGCTGGTTTTTGGGCGAAGACAGCCCGGAAGCGGAACAGCGATTTATTGAAGTGCGGCAGCAGCTGCCGACTCTTGCCGAGAACTGCCGGAATCCGCTGCAGTTTTCCCAGCGTGCGGCAGAACTGTTCCGTCAGAACGGTTTTGACCGGGTACATAAATAAAGACAGCAAATGGGCAGGGGTGCGTGCGCCCCTGCTTTTTTTTGGACAGGCCGGAGAGTCTGGCTGGAAAGGAGAATAAAGTGGAAGGACAGACGGCAATTACGGTATTGCTTGTATTGATTGCATTGCTGGCGGCTGCGGGAACAACGGTTTCCATCCTCAGCGCCAGAGCCGCGGCACGTGCCCGCAGGAGGAGCCGTGCGGAGTGGGAGCAGCTGACCGAAGAAATCCAGGAAAAGCTGGAGACCGGAACAATTAGCATGCGGGCGGACCTCGGGGTACAGCTCAGCAATTCTGTCCGTTCGCTGGGGGAACTGTTGGCCGGCAGCCAACAGACTGCATCGGCTGGTCAGAATGCCGGTATCGCCTCCCTTGAGCGGCAGCTGTATTCTTCGCAGGCTGCCCTTTCAGATGCACTGCGGTCAGGGTTGTCGGAGAATGCGCGGATGCTGGAGACGATGCGGGAAGAAAATGCGCGGGCCATGCGTCAACTGCGGGAGGAGAATACCCGGCAGCTGGGACAGATTCGCGCGACAGTGGATGAACAGCTGCAGTCGGCACTGGAAAAGAAGATGACCGAGTCCTTCCGTCAGGTCAGCGACCGGCTGGAACAGGTCTATCGCGGACTGGGTGAGATGCAGACGCTGGCGACAGGGGTCGGGGACCTGAAAAGGATACTCGGGAATGTTAAGACCCGCGGTATCCTCGGCGAAATTCAGCTGGGAGCAATTTTGTCGGAGATCCTGTCACCGGAACAGTATTTGACCGACGTTGCGACAGTGCCTGGTTCCCGTAATCGGGTGGAATTTGCGATTCGTCTGCCGGGAGAGGATGGAGCGGTGCTGTTGCCGGTCGATTCCAAGTTCCCGATGGACGCATATATCCAGCTGCAGGACGCGGCAGACGGGGGAGACCCTCAGCAGGTAAAAGCGGCTGGTGCTGTGCTGGAAAGCAGACTCCGGGCGTTTGCAAAGGATATCCGGGATAAATATATCGCTCCGCCCGCTACAACAGCCTTTGGTATCATGTTTCTGCCGACGGAAGGATTATATGCAGAAGCAGTCAACCGAGGGCTGTGTGAGGCCCTCCAGCGGGAATATAACGTCAGCGTTGCCGGGCCCAGCACGATGGCCGCGCTGTTGAATGCGCTGCAGATGGGATTTCGGACGCTGGCGCTGCAAAAACGTTCCCAGGAGGTCTGGCAGCTTCTGGGTGCTGTGCGGACTGAGTTCGACCGCTTTACAGAGGTGCTGCTTTCCGCCCAGAAAAGGCTCCAGCTGGCGGGGGATGATTTGGACAAGCTGGTTGGCGTGCGGACCCGTGCAATCAACCGCCAGCTGCGGGCGGTTGAAAAGCTGGATACTGAAACGGCTCAGAAAATATTAGACGAATAATCCCGAAAATTGTCTTAAAACATGGGAATTTTATATAGACATCTCTTTGCCCGGTATGATATAATATTTTTAATCGTGGATGGCTGTTGCCTTGGTGAAGGGAGGGGTTATCAATTTTTGACGCGTTTGTATCGAATACTGAACAGATTGAAAAGCTCAGTTTTTTTCCTTCTGAGTCATTGTCGGATGCTGAGTATCTGAATTATCTGTATGCGACCACCAAACAGTTCCATAAACTAT
>DVLN01000220.1 GCA_018715465.1 Candidatus Faecivivens stercorigallinarum
ATCGGCGACAACTGAATACATAGTCCTATTCATGATCCGATGCATAAAACGGCTAATTCATTAAAATTCATTTCACACCACATTTGGCCTGTTATCTTTTCCAGATATTTATTTAACGGAAAAGAAGAATACTGGTAAAGTTTTATTATGATTATATACTATCCTATTTTGACGGACATGTCAACCACTTTTTTCAAAAACGGATATTCATGCACTTCTATCCTGCCTTATCCATACCAGCTGCCGCCATCGGGACCGACACATCCGGTTCCCTGCGGGAAGAAAACAGCAGATCGGTCACTCCCGAAAGAACCGGGGCAAACAGCACGCTGCCCAGAATAAACAGCATATCTTCCAGCCCCAGCGGTACCGTCTCCAGCACCGCTGCAAGCGGCGGAAACCATACCGACATCGCCATCACTGCAACCGATACACATACCGCCCCGATCAGCCGGATGTTGCCCAATGGGTTCATCTTCCAGATACTGACCCGCTCACTCCGGCACTCAAAAACATGGAACAGCTGACAGGAAACCAGTGTGACAAATGCCGCTGTCCGCGCAGTCGCCAAATCTGTCCCAAGGAAATGGCTGAAAACAAACAGGGTCGTCAATCCGATCAGACATCCCCGGAACAGGATTTTTCCCAACAGCCCTCCGGCAAAGATACTCTCCCCTGCATTTCTGGGTGGGCGGTCCATCAGTCCTTTTTCGGCCGGTTCCAACCCCAGTGCAATGGCAGGCAATCCATCGGTCACCAGATTGACGATCAGAATGTGTATCGGCATCAAAACAACCGGCATTCCCATCATGATCCCCAGAAACATCGTCAGTACTTCACCGATGTTGCAGGAAAGCAGGTAACGGATAAATCCCCGGATATTCTGGTAAATCGCCCGCCCTTCTTCGACAGCTGCAACCAGTGTCGCGAAGTTGTCGTCCATCAGTACCAGATCGGACGCCTCCCGGGTCACATCCGTTCCGCCAAGTCCCATCGACACACCGATATCCGCTTCCCGGACAGCCGGTGCGTCGTTGACACCATCCCCTGTCATTGCGGTGATATGCCCTGCCGCGCGCAGGGCGCGGACGATCATCAGCTTATGACGAGGGGAGACACGGGCAAAAACCGTCGTTTTCATGATCGCACGAAGACGCTCTTCCTCGCTCAGCCGGTCCAGCTCCGCACCGGTCAGAATCCCGTCCCCTTCATGCCAGATGCCGGTCTGTGCAGCGATTGCGCGGGCAGTCAGCTGATGGTCACCAGTGATCATCACCGGACGGATTCCAGCCTTACGGCAGAGCCGCACCGCCTCCCGTACCTCTTTTCTGGGCGGGTCAATCATTCCAGCCAAACCGAGAAAGGTCATCCCCTGCTCTGCATTCTCTCCTGCCGATTCTCCGTCCGGCAGGGACCGAATAGCTGCTGCAAGCACCCGCAGGCCGGACGCCGCCATCTTTTCGGTTGCAGTGGTGATCTCCCGGCGCAGTTTCTGGTCAAGCGCCACGACCTGACCACCCATCTGGATATGACTGCACCGGGGCAGCAGACAATCACAGCCGCCTTTGCAAAACAGCAGCCGTTCTCCGCCCGCCCTGACGATAACCGACATCCGTTTACGGATGGAATCAAACGGAACTTCCCCGACGCGGCGATATTCCTCCGCCAGTGTCCGCCGCAGCAATCCTACCCCTGCCGCTGCTGTGCAAAGGGCTGTTTCGGTCGGGTCGCCGGTATAGCTGCCATCCTTTCCCTCGATGACATCGCTGCAAAGTGAGAATACCGTCAGTGCCAGCTTCCCCGCCGGATCTTTCAGCGGATCATCCGGTTTCCCATGATGGGAAAAACCGGTGCCGCCTTCACCTGATTCCCAGAAATCACCCGAAAGCCACAGCGCGCTGACTGTCATCCGGTTGGTGGTCAGCGTACCGGTCTTGTCGGTACAGATCACATCCGCACATCCAAGCGTCTCCACCGCCGACAGCTTGCGCAGCAGTGCGTTACGGGAGACCATCCGCCGCACCGCCAGCGCCAGGCTGATTGTAACAATCGCGGGAAGACCTTCGGGGACCGCCGCGACTGCCAAGCTGATACCGGTCATCAGCATATTGCGCAGATCTTCTCCCCGCAGCACCCCTGCGGCCGAAACCAGCGCACAGATCACCAGGCAGCCGATCGCAATATATTTGCCCAGCTGGTCCAGCTTCTTTTGCAGCGGCGTCTGTTCGTCGGGGATTTCTGCCAGCATCCCGGCAATTCTCCCCATCTGGGTGGACATCCCAATCGCACAGACCCGCGCCATCCCAGACCCTGCGACCGCCGTTGTCCCCATATAGACCATATCCTTGCGGTCGGGCAGGTTCTCGGGCGGTGTGCTCCCCTGAAACGCAATCTTGCCGCAGGCGACCGATTCCCCGGTCAGCATCGACTCATCCGCCGCCAGTCCCGCCGATTCGAGTACCACCGCGTCAGCCGGAATCCGGTCACCCGCCTCCAGCTGGATGATATCATCCGGCACCAGTTCTGTTGCGGCAATCGCGGTCAGCTCCCCGTCCCGCCAGACACGCGCTTTGGGTGCGGCCATTCCCCGAAGCGCATCCAGCGTCTTTTCCGCTCTGTACTCCTGTACAAAGCTCATCACGCCGTTTAAGAATACGATGACGGCAATTGTCAGCGCTTCCGCGTATTCACCTGTCAGAACGCTGATTACCGTTCCTCCCAGCAGCACCAACGTCAGAAAATCCTTAAACTGGCTGACAAAAACGGCAAAGGGGTGCACCTTTTTTCCCTCGGCCAGCCGGTTTTCGCCATATTGCTTCTGCCTCTCAGCGACCTCCCGGCCGGTCAGTCCGCCGGGCTGTTCCATCATCCGACTCATTGTCTCCCACCATCCTTCCGCTATCCCATGTGTATGCCGGCCGGACGGGGTTTAGATATCCAAAGTTGCAAAATCTCCTGTCAACAGGGCAAAAAAAACATCCTGTACAGCGGTTTTCCACCGTACAGGATATAATACTGTCAATAAAGTCAATCGCTTGTCCTTTCTCTCCGCCATTGCCCTGCTCCGCATGGGCAACGGCTACGTGGTAGGAAGAAGTTGCGCGCTTACGCGCGCCCAGGGCTGCCGCCCTGGACCTATTTTTTCTTAAAACAACAACCCCGTACAACCTGCCCGGCGCGTTCGCTATGGCTGTTATTTTCGCAACCGAGCGAATCGGAACGTGAGCGACCGACGCGAACTAGGCCGCGGGGGCTCCCCGCCTAGATGACCAGGCCGCCGTTGACTGCCAGCACCTGGCCGGTGATAAACCCGGCCTGGTCGGAAGCAAGATAATACAGCGCCTCCGCCACATCTTCGGTCCTGCCCAGCCGCATCAGCGGCGTCTCTTCTTTCAGCCCTTCCAGCGTCTGCTCATCCAGTTCCCGGTTCATCTCAGTCATAATCACACCGGGTGCCACGCAGTTGACCCGGATACCGGACGGCCCGAGTTCCTTGGCAAGCGCCTTGGTAAAGGCGATCACAGCCCCTTTTGCTGACGAGTAGGCGACCTCACAGGACGCGCCCACCTGCCCCCACATCGAGGATACATTCAGGATAACCCCGCCTTCATGACGGCGGACCATCTCCCGCGCCGCCAGCTGGGAGCAGTAAAAGGTTCCCTTGACCGAGGTGTCAAAAACCGTGTCCCACTCGAGGATGCTGATGTCGGTAAACAGCCCGATGTTGGCGACCGCTGCGTTGTTGATCAACACATCCACCCGGCCAAATGCCCGGTGGGCCTCTTTAAACAGCTGTTCGACCTGTCCATGGTCACAGACGTCGGCTGTCACGGCAATCGCCGAACCGGGACGGACCGCGTTATATTCTGCCGCCGCCCGACGGATACGCTCAGGATGGCGGGCATTGAGGACAACATTGTCCCCCTTCTCCCAGAACAGACGGGCGGTCTGTTCACCGATGCCGCGGCCTGAACCGGTAATCAGAACGGTGCGGCTCATTTGGACACGATCTGATAGCCGCTCTGAGCAAGCAGCTGTTTAACTTCTTCCGCATGTGCCTTGTTTCTGGTCTCCATCTGAAGGCTGAGGAAGCAGGAATTGATATCCATATCAATATCGCTTCTGGTGTGGCGTACCGAGATGATATTTGCACCGGTCGAAGCGATGATGTCGCTGACATGGGTCAATTCGCCCGGTTTATCTGCCAGCGCGATTGTCACATCCAGCAGCCGGCCTTCCATCAGCAGGCCTCTGGAGATAACGCGGGACAGGATGTTGACGTCGATATTGCCGCCCGAAACGACACAGACAACCTTTTTGCCTTTCACGTCGATCTTGCCGAACATGCAGGCCGCGACCGAAACCGCTCCGGCGCCTTCCGAAACCATCTTCTGCTGCTCGATCATCGCGAGGATAGCCGTTGCGATCTCATCATCGGTGACGGTGACGATCTCATCGACATACTTTTCGCACAGCTGATAAGTCAGATCGCCCGGATGCTTGACTGCGATACCATCTGCAAAGGTAGACACGCTGTCCAGCGTCAGCTGCTCATGTTCCCGGATGGAATTGTACATCGAAGGAGCGCCTGCTGCCTGGACACCGTATACCTTGACACGGGGATTCAGCGACTTGACTGCAAACGCCACGCCGGAAACCAGCCCGCCACCGCCGACCGGCACGACCACCGCGTCGACATCAGCCAGGTCGATCAGAATTTCCAGACCGATCGTTCCCTGACCGGCGATGACATCCTCATCGTCATACGGATGGATAAAGGTCTTGCCGGTCTCCTTCTGGATTTCAACCGCACGGGCATATGCGTCATCATAAACGCCCTTGACCAGCACAACCTCGGCACCGTAGCTCTTAGTCGCCTCGACCTTGGAGATCGGCGCACCGGCGGGAATGCAGATGGTCGCCTGGATACCGTTAGCTCTTGCTGCCAGCGCGACGCCCTGGGCATGGTTGCCGGCCGAACAGGCTATTACGCCAGCGTCCTTCTCCTGCTGCGACAGCTGAGACATCTTATAATAAGCGCCGCGGACCTTAAACGACCCGGTTACCTGCAAATTTTCCGGCTTTAGATAGAGCTCGCATCCGGGGCAGAGTTTCGGCGCCGCGACCAGCTCGGTCGGATGCAGGACTTTTTTCAGGATAAAAGACGCCTGATAAACCTTATCGAGTGAAAACATATTCATTTCCCTTTCTCATTCTGAAATCTCACCCTCGGGTTGTTCAAAAGGACGGCTCGGGGGAATCCATATTCATTGACAGCTGTCGAATTTTCAGGAAACCGTCATCGCCATCGCGCCGGTGCGGATCATCTCCAGCACGCCAAACGGTTTCAGCATCTCGACAAACGAATTCAGCTGCCGTACATCGCCTGACAGCTCCAGCGCCATTGCATCCTGTCCGACCTGCAAAACGCTTGCATGGAAAGCGTTGGCAATCGCGATCAACTGAGCGCCGCTCTCCTCGTTCTTTTTGACCTTGATCATCATATGTTCCCGCAAAATGACCTTGTCCGCATCCAGAATCTCAACCGACACAACATCATACAGCTTGTCCAGCTGCTTTTCGACCTGCCGCGCGATCCGGTTGTCGCCCCGCACGACGATAAAGATCTGAGAAACCTCCGGGTTCAGATTTTGGGCCGCGACAATGCTTTGGATATTGAAGAAACGGCGGCTGAACAGCGCGCAGACACGCTGCAGAAGGCCAGGGCAGTTGTGGGCGGTAACCTTTACCAGAATATCTTTTTCCATCTTGTTCCCTCCTCAAATGGACAGCATCGGTTCTTCGACGGATTTTCCGCCCGGAACCATCGGCAGCACGTTGATATCCTTGTCGATCAGGCAGTTGACCAGCACAGGTTCGCCTGCCGCAATCGCTGCCTCCAATACAGGACGGATATCTTCCCGTTTCGCAATGGTCATCGCCTTGACTCCGAAGCCCTGTGCAAGCAGTTCATAGTTGGTCTTTTTCTCCAATGTCGTCTGGGAGAAGCGCTTGCCGTAAAACAGTCGCTGCCACTGGCGCACCATACCAAGTACGCCGTTGTTGAAAATCAGCTCGATCACCGGAATATTGTACCGGGCGGCAGTCGCCAGCTCGTTGCAGTTCATATGGAAAGACCCGTCGCCTGCTGCATTGACAACGATGTTGTCCGGGTTGCCCAGCTGGGCGCCAAGTGCAGCTCCCAGGCCAAAGCCCATCGTTCCCAGACCACCGGAAGTGATCATCTGACGGGGATGACGGAAGGTGAAGTACTGGGCCGCCCACATCTGATGCTGTCCGACTTCGGTCGAGATCAGCGCTTCGCCGCCGGTCAGATCATACAATGTTTCAAAGACTTCCTTGGGGGTGACGCCGTCCTCGGTCATCGGCTGCTGAACCAGCGGGAACTCGGTCTTCCAGGCACCTACCTGTCCCATCCAGGCTGCATGGTGCATATCGGGGAGTGCTTCGCACAATGCCGAAAGAATCGCTTTTGCGTCCCCTTTCAGGCGGATATTAACCTCTACGTTCTTATTGAATTCCGCCGGGTCAATGTCGATCTGCAAAATTTTGCAGTTTTTGCCGAATGTCCCGGTATCACAGGTAACACGGTCAGAAAACCGGGTGCCGACCGCGATCAATAAGTCACAATCACGGATGCAGTTAGACGCAGTCTTGGTTCCATGCATGCCCAGCATCCCGATATACCGTTCGCTGCGCTGGTCGAAACCGCCCTGGCACATCAGCGAACAGGAGACCGGCGCGTCCACCTTTTCAACGAACTGTGCCAGTTCTTCCGCCGCTTCCGCACCAATTACACCGCCGCCGGCATAGATAAACGGGCGTTCACTCGCCTTAATCATCTCAACCGCTTTTAAGAACCATCCGTGATCCGGCATCGGCGGCTGTTCAATCGGAGCAGGCTGAACAGGTGTATATTCACAGCTCTGTGCGGTGATGTCCTTCGGTACGTCGATCAGAACCGGACCTTTGCGTCCGGTCTGGGCGATACGGAATGCCTCTCGGATGATTCCAGCGAGGTCTTCAACCCGGCGAACCAGAAAGTTATGCTTGGTGATCGGCATTGTCACGCCGGTAATGTCCACCTCCTGGAAAGAGTCCAGGCCCAGCTGAGGGCTGGTGACGTTGCCGGTGATCGCAACAACCGGGACCGAATCCATATACGCAGTCGCAATACCGGTCACCAGGTTGGTTGCGCCGGGACCGCTGGTCGCGAGGCAGACCCCAACCCGTCCGGTTGAACGGGCATATCCGTCGGCGGCATGGGCCGCGCCCTGCTCATGGGAGGTCAGCACGTGGCGAATCTCCGGGCATTTATACAAAGCATCATAAATATTCAGCACTGCGCCGCCCGGATAACCGAAAATGGTATCCACCTTCTGTTCCAGAAGGCACTGTAAAATAATTTCTGAACCTGTCAACAGCATCTGTCCAACATCCTTTCTCTGCGGTAAACTCCTTAAAACCGCGACTGGGTATCTTTAACGAAAATAAAAAGACTTTCATCTCCTTATTCAAAGAGATGAAAGCCTCTGGCTTCCACGGTACCACTCCTGTTGCCATGCCCACCGGCATGACCGCTTATCACGCATCCAACAATGCGCTTTCCCATAACGGAGGATCCCGAACCCGCTTACTTGTTTCCTTTCAGAGGCCTGCTCAAGGGGGATAGAAGCATTTCATCCTTACGCCGCCTTACACCAGCCGGCGGCTCTCTGCGGTAAATCCGAAAGTTCGTCCCTATCATCGCATTTAAATATTTATACATTATTATAGGCGAAATCCGACAGGATGTCAAGACCCATTCCTACGAAAAATTTTCCCCCTGTCCGGCTATTTTCCACATCAATGACGTATTCCCTGTCCCGGCATCTGAATCCAGCCCTTCGCCTGCGGAGAAGCAGCGATATTCTGACAGAGGGAGGCTGCCATCACCGCATTTTTGCCATACCGCCCGCGCAGCTGTTCAACCGTCCTGAACAGCCGTTCCCGCCGCTCATCTGCCTGCGGACAGCCAAACAGCGAGGTCTGGACCGCCTGTCCCTGCGGACAAAGGCTGATCGCCCGCACCGTCACCGCCCGCACCGGACGGCTCCAGTCGTATTTCCCGACAAACAGCTGGTGGGCAACCCTTGCGACCGACAGAGGAGATAACACCGGAGCCGGCGTCTGGCACTGAAACTCGACATATCCCATCGACTGATCCCGCACCGCAACTGCCACTCCTTCCGCTGCCATCCCCGCGAGGTTCAGACGGTGGCTGACATCTTGCGCCAGATGATAGATCATCAGCCAGACCTCATCATTATTCACCAGGTCCCTTGTCGCAGTCATCCCATGCCCGACACTTTTGATCGGGTCACGCCACCCCAGCGGCATGACTGGGGAACTGTCCTCTCCCGCCGCGTATCCGCACAACAGCGCCCCGCCCTTGCCCGCAGCACGGCTGACAGCGTCCCGGTCCGCCGTGGCCAGCTCTCCGATCGTCCTGATCCCGAACCGGACCAGCCGTTTTTCGGTTGCCGGACCGACGCCCCAGAGCATCCCGACCGGCAGCGGCCAGAGCTTCTGCCGGAAATTCTGCCGGGAGACCACCGTCACTGCGTCCGGTTTTTTCAGGTCAGAGCCAATTTTGGCAAAGATCTTATTGAAACTGACCCCGATGGACACGGTTATCCCCAGCTTTTCCCGAATCTCCATCCGAATCTTCTCCGCGATCTCTTCTCCATTCCCAAACAACCTTGTACTTCCGGTCACATCCAGCCAGCACTCATCCAACCCATACGGCTCCACCAAATCGGTATACCGGGCATAGATCTTTCTTGCCGCCCGTGAAAAGGCAAGGTAAGCGTCAAAATGGGGTGAAACCTCCACCAGTCCCGGACACTTTTCGCGCGCCTGCCAAATTGGTTCGCCGGTCACAATCCCACATGCCTTTGCCTCCATCGACTTTGCCAGCACGATGCCGTGCCGCTCTGCCCGTGAACCGCAGACGATCAGCGGTTTCCCGGCAAGGGCAGGGGCCAGTTTCTGTTCAATACTGGCATAGCAGTTGTTCATATCGGAATGCAGGATAATCCGGCCGCTCATCAGAATCCCTCCCGGCAATATTTACAACAGGTCATCTATAAATTCGAATATTCGTTCTGCTTTTAGGATACCACAGTCACGATCAAAAGTCAACAGATTAAAGAAAATTTGTTCTTCCAGCTTTTGGGCAACAAACAGCACAAGGGAGGCAATGGCTTGCTCCACTGCCTCCCTGTTTAAAAAGACGGACATTTCTCCCTGCGGCCTTACCGCCGCGCTGTGCCCGAAGTCTATTCATTGGCTGCCTCTTTGACGATGGCGTCCCATTCATCACCGTCACGCGTATTGATTCGATACTCTGCCTGAACATACGAACCGGTGCCTGTCTCTGCCTGAGCGTTTTCTGCAATCTGGATGCTGATGGTCAGCAGGGTATTTTCGCCCACGTCCCACTCTTCCTTTGCTGAGGTCATTTCACCGCTTTTGAGAGCATCTGTTGTTCCATCTGCCGTCAGCCGTTCGGAGAAACCAGGATAGGTTGATGGTTCTCCATACTGTTGTTGAGCCTCTTCAATAAGTGAGACCGCCAGCTGGATCATCTCATCCTGCTTTGTCCCCTCCAGATCAGAAAATATAAAACATTGACCATACAAAACATTTTCATCGTATGTGATATCATACATCAGTATCGGGTCAAACGCCTTTCCCGCGATCTCTCTGGAGGTACTGACATCCCAGCACCCGAGAAGATTTTCGCTTTCCTTTACATCATTTTCAGACAGTCCAAACCCTTCCAGCACCGCATCCTGTTTATGCCCGTATAGGCTTTCCAGCGTCGATACCTCGGTGTCGCTCAACAGTCCCTGTGCTGACGACTGTTTCTGTTCACAGCCAGCCATCAGCAGAACCGCTCCGGCAATTCCCAGTGTCAGCAGCAATTTCGGCAAAGTTTTTTTCATCGTACTCACCTCTTCTGCAATTCCTGATATCAATAGATTTTGTATCATGCAGCGCATGTTTACGTCTGTGCACCGGAACCACCCCTTTGCCTGCTCAAAATTATCGGCTCAGTTCCGCCTCAAAGAATCCGTCCCGCAAAGTGGCATACACCGTCAGTTCGACCCAGTCCCCATTTTCCAGGAACAGCGTTTCCTCGTTGCCGTTCACCGGAACGCGATAGATGCCGTCGATCGTTTGCAGATAAACATACGAATTGCCCTCAATCACAGCTGTTTCGACCGCAGCACTCAGCCGGACCGATACCGCTTCAGCCTCCTGCTGAACTACACCAGTCCCGTCGGCACCATACCGTTCGACAAACTCCTTCCAGGTGTCTTCAACGGTATCCGCCGCGACAACCTTGGTATAATCCTGCAAATCGACCATCGCGTATTTTTTAATCAGCGCACCGTCATCCACCAGCGCCATAATATAGACCGGCTCGCCATTGACATTGACCAGGCTGGGGAAGGAAGCCCGGTAGCCAAAGTTCATAACCAGACCTTCCGCCGCAGTCTTGGCGGAATATTCTTCAGCGCCGTAAATATCGTAGCGGCGAATCTGTCCGGTATGCTCGTCACAGAGGATAAATGCGATGTTGGATTCATCGCTCGCGGCAGAGGTGATACCGGTGAAAGCGTTCAGGTTTTCACCCACGACTTTATACCCATAATCGTCGGTACAGGTGTACACACCGGTCTTGGCCAGTCTCGAGTTCCAGAAACCATTTCCATACAGGCCCGCGTAATTGACCAGCCGGATCATGTCATCCGCCGGGAATACGATGCTGACCCAGTCAGGCGCATCTGCAGCCGCATATCGGGTCGTCTTGCCGGTAACTGCGTCACAGACCAGCACGCCATTCGGCACCGGGCATCCGGTCAGCCCGACACGGAATTCATAAGTTGTCGCAATCCAGTAAGGGTTGCCGTCATTGTCCACTTCAAAATGCACATTGTCAAAATAGACGGTCGGGCAGCTGAATTGCAGATGACGATAGATATTTTCATTAAAATAGGCGGTATCCGAATAGTGAATCGGCTCCGGGAATTCGATATACTCGCTGCTGCCGTCCACCGGGTCTACAGAAACATACCCCGGGATACCCTCACCGCGGCGGTTGAGCCATTTCCAGAAACCGCCGTAGCCCATCGTCGCGACCTTTTTGGCCTGCCCATTGACCGTCGTCGTCATAAACTGCCCAAGCTCGTACTGGGTCGCCAGCGTCCCCAGAGAACCAATCTGACGCTTGCCCATCGCGGCAGCAGTCGTCGTATCCATAATTGCGATATCGGTAATCTTTCCGTTTTCAACGACCTGCACTTCGGTCGCGAAATCCCCAACTGTGATCCGTTCCTCGCCTGCTTTTGCGTACCGGGAAGCATTGAACAGCGGGCCGGAAAAGAAATTGATCACGAAAAAGACAACAACCAGTACGCCGGCAGCCGCAAACCCGAGATATCCTCTGCGGGTAGGACGTCCGTCTATCGTCAGCGTACGGAAACTAAAAATCAGCCGCAGCACGCCGTACACAACCAGCAGAAAAATCAGTGTCCACCAGGCAGACGGGTCATGGATATTGATTGCGGGCGGCGCGTAATAATACAGTGCGCCTCCTGCCAGCAATGTCAGTACAACCGGCATTACTGCACGAAAAATCTTACTTTTTGTCATACAAATATTCCTCCCTTTGGTTCTACCTTAATCATACTGAAATTATTGGCAAAATGCAAGAGGGTTTACAAAATCTAAGAGAAAAACGACAAAATCTATAGACCAGCCAGCAGACATAAAAAAAGTCCCCCGGCAAAAAGCCGAAGGACCATATCTTGCATTATCCGTTCAGTTTCAGATCACCGTCTTTGATCCAGCCGGCTTTTCTGAAAAGTTTGCCGATTGCCCAGCAGAGCAGAGCAGGCAGCACAAAGCTGATCAGAAGCAGCCCTGCCCAGTCAAACACGGTAATCGAGGCCTTGACACCGTTGGCCACGTCGCTGACCCATCCGGTGTAGACGCCAATCTGCCCGACTAGGCCACAGGTGCCCATGCCCGACGAAATCGCAGCACCGTTCATCTCAAGGCCAAATACACATGTCGCAATCGGGCCGGTAATCGCCGATGCAATAATCGGAGGAATCCAGATGCGCGGATTTTTCAGGATGTTGCCCATCTGGAGCATGGATGTACCAATTCCCTGAGAAACCAGTCCGCCGACGCCGTTTTCTTTCCAGCTCATCACCGCAAATCCGACCATCTGGGCACAGCATCCGGCGACAGCCGCTCCGCCCGCCAGTCCGGTCAGACTGAGGCTTGCACAGATCGCAGCCGACGAGATCGGCAATGTCAATGCAACACCAACCAGTACCGAAATCAGAATACCCATCCAGAAAGGCTGCTGAGTCGTTGCCCAGCGGATTACTTCGCCAAGTGCGCTGGCCGCCGCACCAATCGCCGGTGCAATCAGCATCGACAGCCCACATCCCACCAGAATGGTGACACAGGGCGTCACAAGAATATCAAGTTTGGTTTCCTTGGATACCACTTTGCCCAACTCAGCCGCGATGATTGCAATGACCAGCACCGACAACGGTCCGCCTGCTCCGCCCAGTGCATTTGCAGAATATCCGACCGCAGCCAGCGAAAACAGCACCAGTGGCGGACATTTCAGCGCATATCCAATTGCAATCGCCATTGCACAACCGCTTACACTGTTTCCAAAACCGCCAATTGTCTGTAATACCTCAATATGCAGCTGCTGACCGAGCGTCGAGAGAATGGTTCCGACCAGCAGAGAAGCAAACAGGCCCTGTGCCATTGCTCCCAACGCATCAATACCATACCGTTTCCACGAAATTTCAATGTCTTTTCTTTTCAGAAAAGCCCTTACCTTCGCCATCAACAACACCCTTTCATTTGCGTTATTGACATTATACCATACAGGTGTCTTGACAGATAGCGGTAAAATA
>DVLN01000020.1 GCA_018715465.1 Candidatus Faecivivens stercorigallinarum
AAGATATTGGTAAATACCGATCCGACTGCCATACAAATGGCACCAATCAGACTGCCGATAATAGCGCCTTTACGGGTTTTATTGCGCTGGTAGAGCAGGCCTGCCGGGAAAACAAACATCGCACCCAGCAAAAAGTTGGAAAGTTCCCTAATACCATTGGTGCTGCTGTTCATCAACCCAAGCAGGTTCTTGATCAGACAGATCAGTACACCGTAAACCGGCCCCAGGCTGAATGAACCAATCAGCGCCGGAAGTTCGGAAACATCCAGCTTGATAAAGCTGGGCATAAACGGTACTGAAAACGACATCATTGCCAGGATGTAGGACATCGCCGCCAAAATCGCCGTCACGACCATCGCACGAATCTGTACATTTCTTTTGCTCTGTGTAACCATGACACATCTTCCTTTCCGGACAGTTCCTGTCCACGCACAAAAATATAAAGCGTACTTCAGGCATTGTTCGGAAAAAACAAAAGCCCCCACCAATCTGGCAGGGGCTGATGGATATGCAAAAATCCGAAACGGATAAAACCCTTTCGTCTCTTTACCTGTTTCTCTCATCCGGACTTCCATCTAACCTGATTTACAAAAATCAGTCAGACTTTTTACCGTCGGTTCCGGAATCACACCGGATCGGCACCATTACTGGTGTTCGCAGACTATACTGCCGGTGGAGAATCTCACTCCGCCCCGAAACAACGTATGAAGTTTTGCCAAAAAGCCGGGCAGTACCTGAGGTTCTATCCGGCTACTGGGCACAAAATCAATCCTCTTTGGACCCTTCCGCGCCATCTTCAGCGGGAGGATCGTCAATCTGCAGATCAAATTCGAGCAGCTCACCACAGGCAGGGCAGTTGATCTCGCCTTCGTCCAGCATCGCTTCATCGACCTCAAAGACTTCGCCGCAGGAAGGACATGTTACTTCATAGATATCTTCCTCGTCGTCCTCGTCTTCATCGTCGTCATAATCCTTTTCGTCCTCGCCATACAGGTCGTTTTCGACTTCGGTCAAATCTTCATCCAGCGACTCGATCACTTCGCACATCTGGGAGTTGGCTTCTACCAGCTCAGCAACTGTCTGTGCCATCTCGTCCACCGCGTCGATCAGCGCGCGAAGAACTTTGGTTTCCTTGGAGGCGGGGTCAAACTCCGCCATGTCAACCATACCTTTCAGATAAGCAACTTTTTCCATCAGTTCCATATTGAAACCTCCACCCGCGACAAAACGGTTATTTCCGTTTCCATTCTATGCGGTTACTCGTAAAAATATTCTGCTTGTATGCTCTCGATCAACAAAATCAAGCTCTGGAGAGATATTCGCCAGTTCTGGTGTCAATCTTGATCATTTCGCCCTCGTCGATGAACAACGGAACCTTGATCTCAGCACCAGTCTCCAGAGTAGCGGGTTTGGTCGCATTAGTAGCGGTGTTGCCCTTGAAGCCAGGATCGGTCTTGGTGACCTGCAGCTCAACGAAGTTGGGCGCTTCAACGCCAAAGACATTGCCTTTGTAAGAAAGAACCTTGCAGACCATGTTCTATTTGACAAATTTGAAAGAGTCGTTCATGACGCTGCCAGCAATCGGGAGCTGTTCGTAAGTCTCAGGGTCCATGAAGTAGTACAGGCCGCCATCTTCATACAGATATTCCATATCTTTACGCTCAACATAAGCTTCCTGGAATTTAGCGGTCGGGTTAAAGGTAGTTTCAGTGACAGCACCGGAGATTACGTTTTTCAGCTTGGTACGGACAAAAGCCGCGCCCTTGCCAGGTTTAACATGCTGGAATTCGATAACCTGCATAACCTGTCCGTCCATATCAAAAGTCAATCCGTTTCTGAAATCGCCTGCAGTAATCATTGGGCGTACCTCCATATAATCAAAAAGTATTGCCGGAACATCCGGCATCCCGCAAGTGGGGCATATAGGTGTATCATACCTTTATAGTGTACCGTATTTTGCGCAATTTTGCAAGAGCAAATTGAAAAAAACGTCCATTCTTCCAAAAATCATCCCTTCAGACCATCCTCTGACAGATAAGCCTGATAGCTTTTCATCATCGCGGCAGCGTCTTCGGTCTGTGTTCCGGCCGATTCGCAGATAAATCGCGGCGTCCATCCCCGCTTTGCAATCAATTCCATCAGCGGCTCAAAATCAGGGCCATATTCGGTGTCCGCAAAGGTGAGATGGCATTTTTCACCGCCTGGAACGGTGTACATGATTTTGGAAAAATGCGAGTGAAAACGGCTTGCACGGTCTTTCCCCAGCCGGTTTTCTAATGTATCCAAAATGGCCGCAAAATCCGCCTGCGATTTGATGGAGCCGAACGTCCGGGCATTCAGGTGCCCAAAATCAATCGTCGGCAGCATCCGTTCATCCACCCCGCACAGCGTCATGACTTCCTCCAGATCGCCAAGCTGGTTGACCTTACCCATCGTCTCGGGACAGATAATCACATCGCCAAGCCCTTCTTCATCCAGTGCCTTCTGAGCCCGCCCGAGCGTTTCGACTGCCAGTGCGAGCGCCTTTTCCCGGCTCATTTTGCCTGCGCTGCCCGAATGAACCACGATGCGGTCGGCGCCCATCAATTTTGCAGCGCGTGCGCTGTCCAGAATATAACCGACCGAATTGTCCCGTTTTTCCTCTTCTACCGAGGAAAGGGAAATATAATAAGGCGCATGCAGCGACAGGGCGATATCCTTGTCCCTGCACAAAATTCCCAGCTGAGTGACCGTTTCAACATTGACACGGACACCCCGTCCGCATTGGTATTCAAATGCGTTGAGTCCAAACTTTTCGAGATATTCGGCAAGCTGTACTGTTTTTTTATAGCCCATGGCCTTAAAGCTGTCCGCCGTTCCCGCCGGACCAAAGCGCGTAATCACAAACCATCGTTCCTTTCTTCTGCGATATATCGCAAGGGTGCCGGCGCATTGCGCCGGCACCTGTATTCCCACTCCATTATAATATATCCACGCTAATTTGTACAGCAAAACCTGCCGGCATTTTCTGTCAGTATCATCCGGCGGTATTTTGTCCGCCGGCAACCGGCTTTCCGCACAGCTTTTCAAGGAGAGCATAAATTTCCTCATCGCCGCCATCATAGTACAAAATCATATTATTGGAAGCATAAACCCGGCGGTTTGAATTTTCGTCCAACAAGACATCGACCGATTTACCGTCAGGCGAACGACTCAGCAAACGTCCATCCTCAGAAAGATTGGATACAACCCTCTGCACATCGACCGAACTGTTATAAAAGCCGCTCCAGACAGGCTGTTCCGAAACAGCGCCATCCTCTCCCACCGGAAGATACCATTCCTCACTCACATTAGCCTGAAGATACCCGCCGTACGGATCGTTGGGATTGGATACTTTCATAAAAATACTGAAATCCCTGGATGTTTCAAAATCGCTGTATCCTTCCGAAACAAAGTACTTTTCCAGCTCATCCCGATTCTTTGCCGCCGTCGATTTATTCGGACCCAACCAGATTGCCGACAACACAATTGCTGCAACCATCAGAAGCGGTACCCACAGCCATCTCCATCCCTTTTTCCACCAGGGATCGCCGTTCAGCCCTTCTTGAACCGGAATCATAATCGGCCGGCCAGACATATTATTCTGCAAAATATTCATACATTCATCTCCCTTCGTACAGCTTTGATAAAATCATGCGATCAATTCCTGCCGACTTTCAACCAGACATAGCCTCCGTCTCGTATTCAGCTTGCATCTGATGGGCCGAAGCCGGAGGTTCATCTTTTCCTGTCCGTGCCGGCGTAAGATAAATCACAGCCAACAGTCCTGCCACCAGAATAATCACCGGCAGCAGCATCCACTTTTTCATGCCTTTTTTCTGCGTCCCGTCATCCTTGCGGTTGATAATTCCCCGATGAATCGGGATAGTCAGATTGGTTCCTCTGAAATTGTTACCCAAAAACATACTTACGCCCCCATTTCCGTTATATTTTCTTCAAACTTTCAGCAATCCGCTGTGGTATTCTTTCAAACCGACACGCTGCGATAACTCCCCGCCCAGTTACCCCAAAATAGGCACTAAACACAAAATCAGTACGACCACCAGCAATATTGCCAAAACCACACCAACCATCTTCAGCAGGTTCTTGATCTCTTTTTTTCTGCCCGGATCATCCGGGTTTCTGGAGTTATGCACTTCTAAAGTCATCATCAGCGGGTCCCGCCAGTCAACTGGTTTCCAAAGCATATAACCACTCCATTCCCCCAGTATTTTCTACCTTCTTCCGTCAGCGACCGGTTCGCCGAACAGTTTTTCAAGCACTGCGCCAACTTCCGGGTCGCTGCCCTCATAATACAGAAGTACATTTTCTCCCCGATAAATTCTGCGGTCAGGGTTTTCGCCAATCGAAATCGACCCATTGGACCATTCGAGCCTGCTCGCGTCATCCGAAAAACCCGAAGTGATTTCCTCCAGCAATTCCGTGTCCGCGTAAAAGCCACTCCAGACTGCGTCAGTCCGGTTGAAGCTGTCTCCACCAGCATATTCCGGTGCGCTGCCGATAAACCACCACTGCTCGCTATTTGCCTGCAAACAGCCTGCATACGGGTCAGAGCCCATCTTGTCTTCCATAGTCCGGTAAACGGTCATTCCTTCCCGGATAAAGTCCTCATGCAGCTGATCCCTGTAACCGCCGGTATCGGGCGGCTTGGGAAGAAAAATTGCCGCAGCAATCAGTCCGACAGCCATAACACCAAGCGGTACAAGCAGCCATTTCCGGTCTTTTTTGTTACCGGAACCGGTCGGATCTCGCCATGCAATAGCCTTTGCCGACAGGATCAGAGGATCACGGGAATCAATTGGTTTCCAGAACATATCTACACCCCATTTCTGTCCGCTGTCTGTGATCTTACGAGGTTGACAAGATATTCAATCGTCTGACGACAGTATCTCCATCCAGGTTTGCGATGCAGTCAATCTGCCATCTGCAATCGGTTCGCCAAACTGTTTTTCAAGTACCGCGTAAATTTCCGGGTCGCCGCCCCTGTAATACAAGATCATATGATCGCCCCGATATACCCTAAGATCCGGACTGGGGTTTATGGCAATTCGGATATCACCGGAAAGGGATTTCGAACTGAGTTTGCTGCCGTCGGCAGAAAATCCAGAAGCAACCATCTCAAAAGATTCCTCATCGGTATAAACCCCACACCAGACCGCATCATCTAAATCATAACTATCAGAATGTTCCGGGCTGGTACCCATATACCACCAATAGCAGCCATCCGCCCAGGTGTACCCACCGTAAGGATCGCGTCCTGTGGATTTATGGTAAATGTTCATCCCTTCTGAACGGAAATACCGCTCCAGCTGCTGATCATAAGGCGGCAGCCCGGCGGGCTTGGGAAGAAAGACCGCCGCTGCAATCAGGCCAGCTACCATTACCCCAATTGGTGCAAACAGCCATTTCCAATCTTTTCGCTTTCCCGACCCAGTTGGATATTTCAACGCGGTCAGTTTGGCCGCTGTCATCAGTGGGTCACGCGAATAATATGGATTTCCCAACATACCGACACCCCCATTTTCTGTCATTTCCTTACCAAGTTATTGAAAGTGTATGGTTTTATGATTACTCCCGGATGGCTTTTCAGCTCTGTTGATCTGCCCGCCTGCCCCGGTCGTCTTTTCAAAAAGGTGCAGCGGGTCGGAGGCTGTGAGAATCAGGGCTACCAATGCGATCTCCCCAATTCCAATTCCCAGCGACAGCTTCCCCAAAATGCAGCTGACAATAACACCTGTAAAACCACCAATGATCAAAACCATTGCCATTACTGCCCGCAGCCGCAGCTTTCCGATTCTGCGCTCATTCGCGCGCCCGCCGCTGAGCATCGCATTGAAACGATTCCTGAAAAACATCACACAGCCTCCTTTCTGTCAAAATTTTCAGGACAGTTATACGCATGATCAACATATTTATCCTATGGCAAACCATCCTGGCCGCTCCCTTTCCGGGTAATCATCAAAATCAATCTCTTTGCAATTTTAGTGTATCATATCTGATTATTCCCTGCAACAGGGTATGCAAAAACTAAGCCAAAACCGACAAAAATTAAGACAGAGGAGCCTTTTCCCCGCGGTTTTCCCGCGTGTCAAGGCTCCTCCGTCTTTCAACACAATCGTTTATTCTTCTTTTCTTCCAGCAAAATATCTTTTCAAAATCGGCGCTTCCCATCTGCGTTTTACCGCCAGGAATCCGCCGGTTTCCGGCTCCCAGGGCGTCACCAGCACCGAGGTCAGGCCTCTTTTCCAGTTGCCGCCCAGAATATCGGTAAACAGCTGATCACCGATCAGGCAGGCGTTTTTTGCCGGTATCCGGTACCGCCTGCAGGTCCGGGAAATTCCCAGCGTCAGCGGTTTGGCAGCATTGGCGACAAACGGCAGCCCGATTCTTTCCGCAAACGGCCTTACCCGCTTATTGGTGTTATTGGAAAGGATCACCAGCGTCAGTCCTTCCCTTTTTCGGGCTTCTATCCAGTCCTGTACCCCGGGAAACGGTACCGGGTGATTATGGCTGGTCAGGGTATTGTCCACGTCCAGGATGATCAGACGGATCTGCCGTTTGGCAAAAAAACTGCCCGGAATATCGGTAATATGCGGAAAATAAACGTCTGGATAAAACAGGGACATCGTTCGGTGCTCCTTTCATTGTGACATAAAACGAAAAGCGAGCCGGTGATGGCTCGCTTTGTAATCGTTTATACAGCGCAAAAATTATTTGAATTTACGCTTTCTTGCAGCTTCCGATTTCTTTTT
>DVLN01000021.1 GCA_018715465.1 Candidatus Faecivivens stercorigallinarum
TTCTTCCCTCTCCAAATCAAGCCGAATGATATCCAGCAGCTGCGGCAGAGATTCTGCCGGAATCAGCGTAACGCCGCAATAGTCAATTCCCTTAAACGGCCGTTGCAATGTACAGACAAAACTAGCAAGGCTTTCCGATTCCGCAATCCATCTGGCTGCATACTGATCCGGGATTTCGATACATTGATGAGCCCTGCAAATTTCTTTCAAGCTGTTAAACTGAGAATAATCCCTTGCAGCATCAATTTCAGAGACAATGCCGAAGTGTAATGAATCAGCCATTTTTCAAACCACCAAAGTTTTTATATTTACCGCAAAACTGCCGGTACAGGAACTTCCCATACCGGCAGTCATTTCATTTACAATTACAGACAGTCACAATTTTCAACACCAACTGCCCGGCGCGTTCGCTCAAGCTGTTACCCTCGCAATCGAGCCCGTCGGAACGCGGGCGACCAACGCGAACAAGGCCGCGGCGACACGCCGCTTATTCGTCTTTGTTCTTGCTGGCGGCGATGACGCCTGCTTCCAGCTGGGCGGGAAGCTGTTCATAGCGGGCGAATTCCAGCGTAAAGCTGCCGGCACCCTGGGTCATCTGACGGACAGTCGTTGCATAGGTCTGCATCTCGCTCATCGGGACTTCAGCGACGATCTCAGTCATACCATAAGGCATTGCGTTCATGCCCAGAACTCTGCCGCGGCGCTTGTTCAAATCGCCCATGATATCGCCGGTAACCCCTTCGGGGACCAGTACCGACAGGCTGCCAATCGGCTCCAGGATGACAGGAGACGCCTGAGGCAGACCATTCTTATACGCAATCGAAGCCGCCATCTTGAAGGACATTTCGTTCGAGTCAACCGGGTGATAGCTACCGTCAACCAGCGTCGCTTTCAGGCCGACGACCGGATATCCGGCCAGAACGCCCTTCTTGACGCAGTCCTGCAATCCCTTTTCAACTGCCGGGAAGAAGTTGCGCGGAACAGCACCGCCGAAGACATTCTCAGCAAATACCAGTCCTTCGCTGTCGCAAGGCTCAAACTCAATCCAGACGTCGCCGTACTGGCCATGACCACCCGACTGTTTCTTATGCTTGCCCTGAACCTTAACCGGCTTGCGGATGGTTTCACGGTAAGCGACGGTCGGAGTCTCCAGCAGAACGTCAACACCGAACTTGGATTTCAGTTTGGAAAGGGTGACATCCAGATGCTGTTCGCCCAGGCCGGAAAGGATCTGCTCGCGGGTCTCAGGATCGGTTGTATAGGACAGAGTGGGATCTTCTTCGAGGATACGGGCAATCGCGGTCGAGATCTTGGACTCGTCGCCCTTGCCTTTTGCCTTGACTGCCATCGAGTAGCAGGGCTTGGGGAAGTTGGGACGTGCAAGCGTGATCGGACGCGCCGGATCGCAGAGGGAATCGCCGGTATTGGCGGTCAGTTTGGAGATTGCGCAGATATCGCCTGCGGTAACTTCCTTGACCTCCTCCTGCTTCTTGCCGCGGATAAACAGCAGCTTGCCGGGACGCTCGGTTACACCAGTTCTGGTATTGAGCAGCTCGGTATCAGCAGTAATCTTGCCGGACAGAACCTTGACATAGGACAGCTTGCCGACAAACGGGTCGGCAACCGTTGCGAAGACATAGGCACAGGTGGGCTTTTCGATATCGCACTTGACCTCGATCACCTCATCCTCGGTCTCGCCTTCCTCGCGGGCAACCTCGGTCGCCGACGGGAACATCGAAACCATCGCGCCCAGCAGAAGGGTCAGGCCCTGCTGTTCCTGTGCGCTGCCGCTGAATACGGGGGTGATGGTGCCGTTGAAGATACCCTTGTGCAGGCCCTGTACCAGCTCCAGCATCGTGAATTCCTCACCGGAGAAGTATTTTTCCATCAGGTCGTCGTCAACCTCGGCGACAGCCTCAGAAATTGCGCTGACCAGACCTTCCAGACGATGGCCCATGTCGGGCAGTTTGACTTCCTGACGGGAGCCGTTTTCATAAGTATAAGCTTTCATACCGATTAGGTCGATGTAGCATTTGACCTTGTGGTCCTCGATATACGGGACAACGACCGGGCAGATCTGCGCACCGAACTGGTGTTTCAGTTCTTCCAGTACTTTATAGTAATCGGCATGGGAGGAATCCATCTTGCCGATAAAGATTGCGCGGGGTTTTTTGAGTGCTTCTGCTTCACGGAACGCCTTCTGCGCACCGACAGTCAGGCCGGATTTACCGGACATGACGATCAGCACAGTACCGGCAGCGCGGATCGCTTCGGTCTGGCCGAGTGCGAAGTCGAACAGACCAGGTGCGTCAAGCAGGTTGATCTTGGTATCAGAATACTCGATCGGAACGATAGAAAGGTTGAGAGAAGAGGTGCGCTTGATCTCCTCGGGATCATAGTCGGAGACGGTGTTGCCCTCGGTAACTTTGCCCAGACGGTCGACAGCCCCGGTACGGTAGGCAAGTGCCTCAACCAGCGTGGTTTTGCCCGAACCGCTGTGACCGACGACCGCAATGTTGCGGATATTGGCTGCATCATACTGTTTCATAAAAAATCAATCCTTTCTATCTGGCGGGAAAACGGAGTGCCGTTCTCCCGAACTGGCTATGCAAATTATCTAAAAAGATGAATTCGACAAAAGCTATTATAGCATATTTATCCATGCGGTACAAGAGCTATTTTGCGAATTCCAATTTATTCGAGTAAAACTTTTGGGCAAAAGTTTGGCGGTTTTAGACAGTAAAATGAAACAAACCCTGTCAAAAATTCATTTTTTGGAAAAATTTCCGCATTTTTCCATTCTCAGTCCCCCTCCCCTTTTTTTCAAAAGGTGAAACAACACAAACGGTTCTTGACAAACATGCTCAGGTGTTTTATCATAAATATAGTAAACTGGAAAGGTGGATTTTATGGATATTTGTACAATTTCTGCTCCTTCCGGGCAATTCCGCGGTAAAATGGAAGAAAACGCGGTCTTTTTCCTCGGCATCCCTTATGCCCATGCAGGCCGTTTTCAGCGTCCTGAGCCGGCTGTCTTCCCGGACGGGCTGGACTGTTTTGCATATGGCCCGAAGTCAATCCAAAACCCCCGGGACATGCGCGGTCCGGTAGAAGGCCCCTTTTCGGAAGACTGTCTTTCTTTAAATATTGTCTGTCCCCGCCGTAACCCGGACGGAAAACCGCTGCCCGTCCTGCTGGATATCCACGGCGGCGCCTTCCAGACCGGTTCGGGGAGGGATTGCGGGCTGTTTACGTTGGTGACGGAAGAAAAAGCCCCGCTGATCGTCGTTTCGATCAACTACCGGCTGGGTGCGCTCGGTTTCCTCTATTTAAAAGATCAGCTGGACAGCTGTCAGGCGGACGGCAACCTCGGGATGTATGACCAGCTGTGCGCACTCAAGTGGGTGAAAGAGAATATCGCGTCGTTTGGCGGCGACCCGGATAATATCACGCTGCACGGCGTATCAGCTGGCGGCAAATCGGTCGGTGCGATGATGCTGACACCAGAGGCAAAACCGCTTTTTTCTCAGGCCATTTTATCTTCCGGCGGCATCATGGCGGTGCGGACACCGGAGACGGCCCGGATTCTGTCGCGGCGGTATCTGGATATTCTGGGGCTTGCGGATATAAAAGACATCCTCAGCTGCCCGGTCGACAAGATTCTCGCTGCCCAGCTGGAATTTGCAAAGAGTGCCGGGTCAACCTGCCTGTTCGGGCCGGTCGCGGATGGAGAACTGATTCCGCTCAACTGGAAAGAGGATATCCGCTCGGAAAACGGCTGGATAGGCAATACCCTGATCGGAAACAACCTGCATGAACTGATGTTCTTTGCGTTCAATCCCCATCTGCTGGAGGCAGCTCCCGGCATTGCAGCCGAGCTGTTCGGCGACCGGGCAAAATATGCCGAAGCCGCTTTTGCAGAGCTGTCAAAAGATGCGGCTGATGACAAGGAAAAGGTCGACTGCTGGGTCAAAGTCTTTTCTGATTATATGTACCGTTCCCATGGGGACAACCTCGCACAGATTCTCGCGGGACGCGGCGGAAAGGTCTGGACCTATTCCTTTGATTATCCGCCCGCTCACCATTCACAGGACGCGGTAACGCTTCATATGGGCGGCAGCGCGGACGGCCCTGTCCCTGACCCTGCGCCGGATGCAAAAGAGGTCAAGGACCGGATTATGAAGGCGATGAGAAGTGCGTTTGCAGACTTCGTCACCAGCGGCAATCCGAATACCCCGCTGCTGCCGGAGTGGGGCTGTGTAACACCCGGTCACTATGAACGGATGCACTTTGACCGGGAATTTACGTTTGATGACCCTGAAACACCGTCGCTCGGCGAGTTCCCGGATGATGTAATTCATCTCAGCTCAACTTAAGATGTGAAGCCCCGGAAATGGGCTGTACATAAATACTGACAGAAAGAGGTAATCATTATGGCATTTCGTAAAGACTTCCTTTGGGGCGGCGCGACCGCAGCCAACCAGTACGAGGGCGGCTGGAACGAAGGCGGACGCGGCCCGTCGATCGACGACGTCCTGACCGGCGGCACGAAAGATTCTCCCCGCGTGCTGACCTATGTCCTGCCGGACGGCAGCAAGCATACCACCACGATGTTTGGCGTCAACAACCTCCCCGAAGGCGCACGCTTCACCCAGTTTGACGAGTATCTCTACCCCAACCATGAGGCGACCGACTTCTACCATCATTATAAAGAAGACATCGCGCTGATGGGCGAAATGGGCTTCAAGTGCTTCCGTCTGTCCATTTCCTGGTCGCGCATCTTCCCGACCGGCATGGATGAGACCCCCAACGAAGAGGGCCTCGCGTTCTATGACGCAGTGTTTGACGAGTGCAAAAAGTACGGTATCGAACCGCTGGTCACCATCTCCCACTATGAGACTCCCCTGGGCCTGACCCATGCCTGGAACTCCTGGGCCGACCGTCGGACGATCGACTGCTATCTGCGGTACTGCAAGGCGATTTTTGAACGGTATAAAGGCAAAGTCAAATACTGGCTGACCTTCAACGAGATCAACTGCATCGGACACGGCGGCTGGATGGAAGCAGGCGTCCCTTCTGCCGACCCACAGATTCTGGCGAATGCGACCTATTATCAGTTTGTCGCATCGGCAAAGGCTGTCCAGATGGCGCACGAAATTGACCCCAATTATCAGGTCGGCTGCATGATCGCGTTTATGCAGTCCTATCCTGAGACCTGCAATCCTGCCGACAACCTGCTCAACGTCCAGGCAATGAACAACGGTTCCTACTTCTATATGGACGTGCATGCCCGCGGCTACTATCCCAACTACAAGCTCAAAGAGTATGAGCGCAAGGGCATTACCCTTGACATCCAGCCGGGCGAACTGGACGAACTGAAGAAGGGCGTTGTCGACTTCATATCCTTCTCCTACTATATGACGATGGTCGTCGGCACCGCGCCTGAAAAGGAAATGACCGCCGGCAATATGACCTTTGGCCGCAAGAACCCCTATCTGAAAGCCTCCGACTGGGGCTGGCAGATCGACCCCACCGGCCTGCGTATCGCATTGAACAATATCTATGACCGTTATCAGAAACCGATGTTTGTCGTCGAAAACGGCCTCGGCGCACTGGACACCAAGGAAGAGGACGGTTCTGTCCACGACAGCTACCGTATTGACTACCTGCGCGACCACATCAAGGCGATGAAGGACGCAGTCGAGCTGGACGGCGTCGACCTGATGGGCTACACCATGTGGGGCTGCATCGACCTGGTATCCGCTTCGACCGGTGAGATGCGCAAACGCTACGGCTTTGTCTTCGTCGATAAATATGACGACGGCACCGGCGATATGTCCAGAAGCCGCAAGGATTCCTTCTATTGGTACAAGAAGGTCTGCGAGTCCAACGGCGAAGATCTGGACTAATCGAGCGGCGGAATGCTTCCGCTGCCAGTTTGCCAATGTAGTACCACGCTCTTTGTGCTCAGCAATCGACGGTTTCTTCACCGCTCGGGCGGAATGTTTCCGGTGCAGAGCCTGTACAACAGTACGCACAAGCTGACGGAACCAATGATGTAAAAGTTTAGGTCAAGCCTTTTCAAAGGCTTGCGGAAGTCCAGAGGGCAGCGCCCTTTGGTCGCCCGTCGCAACGAGCGAAATCTCTTTTCCCCAAAATCAGCTCAGCAAGGGGTAGCAAAATACCCGCAGGTATTTTGCGTGCAATTCCCGAAGGGATTTGCTGGACGCTATAGCAAGGGCGTCCCCTATGGGAAAAGCCCGTTCGATGCGGACTTTTCCCATCATCGAGCGAGCTGTAAACTTTCAATTGTGCAATCTTTGGAACTACGTCGGCCGGCACGGCGCTGACAGACTTTTGCTCTGTTCCCCTCAAAAACTGTCCGGTGGACAGTTTTTGACGGCGGAACGCTTTCGGCCCAGTGTCCAGCAGACTTGATCGCGTCGGTCGCCCGCAAAGCGCATACATGCGCTACCGCCAGGCTCTGTTGTGCGTAACTTAAACTGACAGTCGCGGTTGTAGACTGAGTGCTTGACTGAAACATTTTTAACACGCTTCTTTTTACACGCGACTTATTCCATCTATCCCCTGTCGGTTTTTGGCAGGGGATTTTTGGTATATGGCTTAGATGCTGGAAAGGATAAAAAATGCCTGATATCGAAGGATGCAACCTGTTTATGTGCTGCAAAACGCTGAATAAAAACGCCTTGTCCGAAATCCCGGAAGGATTCACAGTCCGTCCCTGCCGGAAAGAAGAACTGGACATCTGGTATGGATTCCCGTTTGACCATGAACCGGAAAAATACCGGGACTATATGCAGCAGTATTTTAAAGACGTCTACCAGCCGCGTGAAGCGGAGTTTTTCCGAAAATGCCTGTTTCTCTGCGATCACAATGACACACCGGTCGGAACCTGCTTTGCATGGAAAGCGTACGGCAGTGTAACCACCATCCACTGGTACAAGATACGCAAAGAATACGAAGGGCACGGCCTCGGACGGGCGCTGCTGTCAGCGGTCATGAAGGATATCCCGGCGGAAGATTATCCGGTTTATCTGCACACCCAGCCGGGCAGCTACCGGGCAATCAAGCTGTACACCGACTTCGGATTCGCGCTGCTGACCGACAGACAGGTCGGGTTCCGGGAAAATGAGCTGAACATCGGGCTTCCCTACCTCAGAGAGAAGATGCCGGAAACGGATTTTGCCCGGCTGCGTTTTGAAACTGCACCGGAAGATTTTTTGCAGGCGGTCAAGTCCTCCCCCATCAGCCAGTTTTGAGGGCGTTTACGAAACAAACCGCATCTCATACCGGTCAGCCACTTGTCAGACGGGGAAATTTGTGCTACTATGGTATCATTGAAAAATGACAAAGGATCTGAATATCATGCAGTTTTCCAAACGGATGGAACGTTTTGGCAGCGGTATCTTCTCGGTGCTGCTCGAGCAGAAAAGACAGGCAATCGCCGCGGGGAAAAAGGTCGTCGACCTGTCGGTCGGCACACCGAACATCCCCCCCGCTCCCCATATTATCAAGGCCCTGACCGACGCCGCCTCTGACCCGGCTAATTATGTCTATGCAATCAAGGATTCAGCGGCACTGCTGAAAGCAGCTGCTTACTGGTATAAAACCCGTTACGGCGTAGAGCTTGACCCGGAGACGGAAATTGTCTCGCTGCTGGGAAGCCAGGATGGGTTGTCTCATCTTGCACTCACAATTGCAGACGAAGGGGATACCGTACTGGTTCCCGACCCATGCTATCCGGTTTTCGCCGACGGCCCGGCGCTTGCCGGCGCAAAGCTGGTGTATATGCCGCTGAAACCTGAAAATAATTATCTGGTCGACTTTGACGCAATCGACCCGGAGGACGCAAAAAAAGCAAAACTGATGGTCGTCTCCTACCCCAACAACCCGACCACCGCCGCGGCCCCTGACTGGTGGTACGAAAAGCTGATTGCGTTTGCGAAAAAATATGAGATCATCGTCCTGCACGACAACGCCTATTCTGAACTGGCGTTTGACGGGCTGAAATGCGGCAGTTTTCTGGCTCACGAGGGCGCAAAGGAAGTCGGCGTCGAGTTCAACTCCCTCTCGAAGACCTATGGTCTCGCAGGCGCACGAATCGGGTTCTGTCTCGGAAACGCCGAAGTTGTACAGAAACTCGGTCAGCTCAAGTCCAATCTCGATTACGGGATGTTTCTCCCCGTACAGGCGGCTGCAATCGCCGCGATCACCGGCGACCAGTCCTGTGTCGGGACAACACGTGAAGCCTACCGCAAACGGAGGGACATCCTCTGCGACGGGCTGACCGCAATCGGATGGAAGGTCGACAGAAGCCCGGCGACGATGTTTGTCTGGGCGAGCCTGCCCGACGGGTACACCGACTCGGTGCAATTCTGCCGGGAACTGCTGGAAAAATCCGGGGTCATGGTCACGCCGGGCGCGGCTTTCGGGCCATCGGGTGAAGGCCATGTACGGATGGCGCTGGTCCAGTCGGACGAGGAAATGCGCTGGGCAATCGACAGCATCGCCAAAAGCGGTATCCTGAAAAAGTAATAAAAGACATTCACTAAAAAACACCGGGAAAACCGAACAAAATCGGATTTCCCGGTGTTTTATATTCTTCTGAGCAAAAATTTTAAGGAAGAGAAAATCAATCGGCATACACCGAATCAATGCCCAGATATTCCTCCAGGCAAAGTCCGCTTTCATACACCTTTTCAGCGATCTCCTTCCCCAGATACCGCACATGCCACGGCTCATAACTATAGCCGGTAATATCCTCTTTATCGGCGGGATAACGAATGATAAATCCATATTCATGTGCATGTTCTGCCAGCCATTCCGCTTCAGGCGTTCCGGCAAAGGCATCGCTGATCTCATTCAGGTCAAAAGCCAGACCGGTCTGGTGCTCAGAATGTCCCGGTCGTGCTGAGTAGGTATCCGCCATTTCGGCGCCATCCCGCTCAACATACCGCTGATACAGCCCGGCCTGATAATCGTAGGAACGAAAACCCGACGCGATATACAGCTTTATGCCATCCTTTGCCGCTCCTTCTGCCATCTCATCAAAGGCGGACTGTGCTTCGGGCAATACACCGGGGTTGTAATCAGCAGGCAGGCTGTAGCTTTTGTTGGCAATCAGGATACCGTTGACATAGGTAAGGCCGTCCACCACTTCAATATCTGGTTCAGAATCCGAAGCAGCCCCGTCAACAGCGGTTTCAGACGGCTGTGCATTCCCATCAGCCGAAGGTTCTGACTGTTGCACATCCTCATCTACAGAAGAATCCGACTGCTCCGATTGCCCGACTGACTGCTGATCTGTCTGGTCTTCTTCCACTGTACTGGACTGGGATAATGATTTCCAGCCGATGGCAATTGCTACAATGATCAAAATAACAACACCCAGTACAATCGCTCTTGGACGGATTGTTCTCCTTCTTTTTTTCACCCTGCGTTTCCGTCCCGACGGACCCGCGGGGCGGCCATAATTGTTTCGCTGCATGTTAAAATCCCCTTTTTCACATACGTTCTCATTATTATACACCTGAAAGGTCGAAAAAGTTTCAATTTGGAAAATTTTTGTCATCTATTTATTCTCTTCACTTTCTCCCGGCATCTATCCGCCGCACAGAATCCGTTACAGCTATCAAAAAAACACCGGAAAATCCGAGTCGGTTCGGATTTCCCGGTGTTTTGCACTTACTTATTGTTTGTGCCAGACGAGACGGATAAATGACACAGCTGCAAGGTACAGACTTGCCGCCGCCACCAGTATCCAGCCAAGCGGTCGCACCGCGTCTGCCGTCACGGTACTCAGTCCCATCACACCAAAGTGCGCGATGATATAACACACCGGTGCCAGCCAGATATAGAGCAGTAGCTTTCCGATCTTTGTTTTGCGGCAAACCGCCGCCAGGATTCCTAAAATGACCGCCATTCCTGCCGCTATCGCCAGATAGTACCCGAGCACCAATCGCGGCAATGTCTGCCGCCCATCTGCTGTGGTACTGCCCCAGATCAAGGTATCTTCCCCGGCAAAATCAGCGTAATATAGCGCACTGCCCAGCTCTTCGGATGGAATGACAAGCGTCTCCCGGTCATTTTGCGGAGAAAGTGCATTTTTCCAGACCGAAAGAGTCGTTTCCACGCCGGTATGCTCAACCGTAATCCCGGCATGGGACTGGCTGACCGTCACCAATAGGTCACCGCTTTCCAATGTATCTACCGTCAGCAGATCATCGCTATATGGCAGCCGGACCGGTTCGGTCAGCCTGGCAAATACACAAAACACCACTGCCAACACCAGCCCGACTGCTATTCCAACCGTCCGGCGCCTTTTGGCAACAATTTCATTTTTGACTGCCTGTAATGGGGTTTCCGGCGCAAATTCCGGGACAGCATCCTGTTCCAGCTGCGACTTGACCCGACGGCACTCCGGGCACGCCGCGATATGTTCCATAACTGCCGCCCGGCTTTCCTCACCGGACAAACCTTCGACCACCAGCGGCAGCAAATCCCGCACAATTCCACAAGCAAGTTCCATATTCCATCTTCTCCTTTCCGCAAGCCTGTAATCTGATTTCATGCTCTTTACCGATTGAAAGATTGTCTTTTGCATTATCCGCACCAGGGCCGACAATTCAGCGCCGCGGCTTTTGCTGTTTTTCTGTATCCGTCATACCGATGCGGATTTTTTCTTTTGCGCGGTGGTAGGTAACGCAGGCCCAGTTGGCGGTTTTGCCAAACAGCCGCCCGATCTCCGAAAATCCCAGTTCTCCCAATACTCGCAGTGAAAATACCTCCCGATAGGGTTCCGGAAGGGCGTGGAGCAGCCGGTAGATTTGCTGGGTGTCCTCCCTTTCATCCAGTTCCCGCTCGAGATCGGTATCCGACGGAACATCGTCCCGTATTTCCAGCGGACACTCCCGGTTCTGGCGGCGGAGCATATCTTTCCAACAGTTTTTGCCAATCCCGCACAGCCAGACCCGAAGTTCGCTCTCCCCACGAAACCGATCCAGATTTTTCATAGCACGCCAGAAGGTTTCAGCTGTCAGTTCCTCCGCCGTGTGTTCATCACCAGTCAGTTTGAGCAGATACCGGTAAACGTCCCCAAAATACGCCCGGTAAATCTTTTCAAAATCCATCCCCTTCACCTCCTCACTTTCTCCCGGCATTTATCAGTCGCACAAAAACGGCGAATCTTACAGCCCATGCTGTATTTTTTCAAATAAAAAAGACAGCCGGCAGATCAACCGGCCATCTTTCCTGTTTTTACAGCTACCGCCGCCGGAATTCCGTATCCTCCGGGCAGCGTTTTTTCATTTCCTCAAAAAACGCCTGTTTTTCGACCACCGCGATCATAACCATACCGACATTGCCGTATCGGATCTCAATTCTGTCCAGCGATGCGGCAAGAGAAGAGAGCGGGCAACGGGTCTCGGACAGAGCATGGATATCGTCGTAACGAATCGCCAGCTGAATCAGGCCGAAAACGATGACGATTCCTCTCGTCTCCAGACGGACATAATTCCGCCAGACAATCAGACCGCAAAATCCCTCAATCACCGCCAGAACCAGCAGGTCAACCACAGCTGCTCCCGTCATTCCGTCCATAAACGCCGTTACAATAATCGGAATCAGAATTACGGCAATCAATATCATAATACCGTAAAACCACCAGTCGACCTTTCCTCTGAAGATCATTCCACTGGAAGACTTCCTCTTTGCGGTGAGCAAGACTGCATTGGCTTCATATGACATCTGCTTCGCCCCCTATTCAGACACCCGGTAATGCCCGACGATATTCCCCCGGCTTTCAAGAATATCCTCTTCATAGCTTTTCTGGAACGGATCGTTGTGATGGATGACATAAGGCACCCCATCCGCATTTCTGCGGTCAGATACAATCCCGATATGGCTCTCAAAAATGACAATGTCGCCGCCCTGCCACTGTTCAATATCAGCAAGGCTGGTCGTCAGCGGAATTGCCGTATCTGCGAAATATACCTTCAGATTCCGCACCCGCCTAAAATCAATCTTTTTATCCGGCTGGTCAATGTCATACCCGTCTGGATTCTCTTGGATATCCTGCGCAACCAGTTCCATCAGGTCATATCCGGCGTTTTGCAGCGCATATGCGACAACGTCGGTACATACACCGTATCCATCGTTGGGATAGCCTGTCTGATAATACCGGCTTTTATATTTAGGGTGGGTGCCGACATACATAAGTGCACCCTGTAAAATATCCGTCTGGTCGTCGATACCGTCGCCGTCTTTGTCCTCTGAGCTTTGTAGCCGGACAATCTCTGTACCGTACCTGTCCGGCAGCCGTTCATCAGACGTGCGCTGATACCGGAAAACAAAAATCCCGCCAGCAAAGACCACCATACTGACCAATACTGCCGTCAGGACTGCAATGATCTTTTTGATTTTCACTGCCATCCCTCCCCAACAGTACCTTTTTCACCATTATAGCAAAAATACTGCCTGTCTACAAGACATGAAGTCTGGTATCTTAGCCGACTGTTTACTCAAACTGTAACCATCACCCTATTCCACTGTCATTTTTTGCCCAATTGGAAAAGGGCACCGTCCCTTTTGGAACGACGCCCTTTATAAGCATGTGTTTACTTTCGCGACCAACCGATGATACGCATTTGCACCATCTGCCCGGCGCGTTCGCTCAGGCTGTTTTTTTCACGACCGAGCCCATCGGAACGTGGGCGATCATCGCGAACAAGTCCGTGGCGACACGCCACTTAGCAGACGCCCTGTGCAATCATGGCGTCGGCGATCTTTTCGAAGCCTGCGATGTTTGCACCGGCGACGAGGTTGCCTTCCATGCCATACTTCTTGGCTGCGTTGTAAGAATCGTGGAAGATGGTGACCATGATGTTCTTCAGCTTCGCATCAACCTCTTCAAAGGTCCAGGACAGACGCTGAGAGTTCTGGCTCATTTCCAGACCAGAGGTTGCAACACCGCCTGCGTTGGAAGCTTTAGCAGGCCCAAACAGAACACCAGCGGACTGGAATGCTTCGATTGCACCAGGAGTAGAAGGCATGTTTGCGCCCTCTGCAACTGCCATTACGCCGTTTGCAAGCAGAATCTTTGCGGACTCTTCATCCAGCTCGTTCTGAGTTGCACAAGGCAGCGCAATGTCACACTTAACAGTCCAGATACCCTTGCAGCCTTCGGTGTAAACCGAGCCAGGAACGCGGGCTGCATATTCTTTGATACGGCCTCTTTCAACTTCCTTGATCTGTTTGACAACAGCAAGGTTGATGCCGTTGGGATCATAGATATAACCGTTGGAGTCAGACAGCGCAACAACCTTGCCGCCCAGCTGGGTCGCCTTTTCAGTCGCGTAGATTGCAACGTTGCCGGAACCGGAGATAACAACCGTCTTGCCCTTGAAGGAATCGCCCTTCATGCAGGAGAGCATCTCTTCGGTGAAGTAGCACAGACCATAACCAGTCGCCTCAGTTCTCGCCAGAGAGCCGCCGTAGGTCAGGCCCTTACCGGTCAGAACGCCGGTAAATTCATTGCGAATGCGTTTATACTGGCCAAACATGTAGCCGATTTCTCTTCCGCCGACACCGATATCGCCAGCGGGAACGTCGGTATCAGGACCGATGTGACGGCACAGCTCGGTCATGAAGGACTGGCAGAAACGCATGATTTCCATATCAGATTTGCCCTTGGGGTCAAAGTCGGAACCGCCTTTGCCGCCGCCCATCGGGAGGGTGGTCAGAGCATTCTTGAAGCACTGTTCAAAGCCCAGGAATTTAATGACAGAAGTGCAGACGGTCGGATGCAGACGCAGGCCGCCCTTGTACGGACCGATTGCGGAGTTGAACTCAACGCGGTAACCACGGTTGACCTGTACATTGCCGTTGTCGTCAACCCACGGAACTCTGAACTGGATGAATCTCTCCGGCTCGGTGATCCGGCCGACAACATTGAGTTTTTCCAGCTCGGGACGGGCTTCAACAACAGGTTCCAGAGATTCCAGAACTTCGGTAACAGCCTGGATGAATTCAGGTTCGCCGGCGTCTCTCTTTTCTACCTCGGCGAGGACTTTTTTCAGGTACTCATTTTTTAATGCCATAATGTAACCCTCCTAAATATTCAGCGGTTTCAGCGCGTGAATCTATTATACACCTATTGGAAAAAAATTGCAATATTTTT
>DVLN01000022.1 GCA_018715465.1 Candidatus Faecivivens stercorigallinarum
ATAGGCAATTTTAAAGGCATAGGTCTTGGCCGCATTGCCGCCGTAGAGTTTTCGGTCTTCCAGCGTGTTATAAACACAGTAGAGACAGAACCCCATCAGGCCAGGGACTACGACCTCTGCCCCCTCCTGCAACAGAAAGTTTTCAAGGTTGTTGTTGCCCAGCGGAGAATACTTGACATAGATTTCCCCAACGACGCCGACCAGAACCTTTTTTTCTTTCTTTCTCGGAATGGAGGCAAAATCTTCGATGATCGCTTTGTACCAGCTACGAATCAGACTGCGGGGAACAAACTTGAGTCGTCCCAGCTGGGTGCAAAGGTAATTCTCCCACTTCTCGACCTTTTTGGCCGTTTCACTAGGCTCAATTTCATACGGACGGCACTGATTCTGCAAATCGGTTAGCAGGTCGCCGAGGAAGACAGCATTGACGAGCTGAATTCCCATCGGCAGTGTGATCTTGAAGCCGGGATTGCTTTCCAGGCCGGTGAAAGAGAGAGAGATAACCGGAATCTTTCCATATCCGCTTTTAATGAGTGCTTTTCTCAGCAGGTGGATGTAGTTGGACGCACGGCAGCCGCCGCCTGTCTGGGTAATCAGCAGCGCGACTTTATCCAGATCGTACCGTCCGCTTTCCAGCGCGTCGATCATCTGGCCGATAACCAGCAGCGCCGGATAACAGGTGTCATTGTGGACGTTGCGAAGCCCCTGGTCTATGACAGCATGGCTGTCGTTGGTCAGAAGTTCTGCTTTATACCCATTCTGCCGCATGATCTGCACCATCATATTAAAATGGATCGGCAGCATGGTCGGAATCAGAATGGTGTGTGTTTTTTTCATTTCTTCGGTAAAAACGACCCGTTCCATTAGATATTCATATTCTCCTTTCGATAGAAGTATAAAGATCAGCCGTTCATTCCGCGGGCAGCGGAGACACTTTCCCGTTCGGCAACGGCACCCAACAGACTGCGCAGACGAATACGCACAGCGCCGAGGTTGCTGATCTCATCAATTTTCAGCTGGGTGTACAGTTTACCAGCTGACTCAAGAATCGAACGGACCTCATCCGTCGTAATCGCGTCAATACCGCAGCCGAAGCTGACCAGCTGGATCAGTTCCATATCAGCGTTCATGGTCACATATTTTGCTGCATTGTACAGTCTCGCGTGATAGGTCCACTGATTGAGGACATCAACATGGACCGGCTCAACCAGATCGGAGACGCAGTCTTCCGAAATGACCACCATTCCCAGAGAGGTCAGCAGACGGTTGATTCCGTGGTTGATTTCCGGGTCGATATGGTAAGGACGGCCGCACAAAACCGCGATTTTTTTGCCATGGGAGCGGGCATATCGGATATATTCTGCGCCCTTCTGACGGGTATCCTCCCGCCACTGGGCGTATGCAGCATAAGCTGCATTGGCAGCAATACGGATATCCTTCCGAGTGATGTCCGGGTATTCACGGTTGAAATATTCGGTCGCATGCTTGATAAAGTCTTTCGGACGATGGATACCGAAGTATGGATACAAAAACCGGATCTTTTTCAGCTGTGAAATGTTGGAGTACAGCAGTTCAGGATAATAGGCTACAACTGGGCAGTTATAATGGTTGTCGCCCTTTTTCTCATCAAAGTTGTAGGCAAGGCAGGGATAGAAAATTGTGTCAATTCCCTGCTGCAACAGCCATTCGATATGTCCGTGAATCAGCTTAGCCGGATAGCAGACGGTGTCCGATGGGATAGTATACCGGCCAAGGTTATAGGTCTTTCTGGTCGAGATCGGGGAAACAACCACCTCAAACCCCAGACTGGTCAGGAAAGCGTGCCAGAACGGCAGATTTTCAATCATATTCAGGCCGAGCGGGATACCGATTTTTCCACGTTTGCCCGGCTGGGACTGAAGCGACGAGAGACGGGCCAGCTTGTATTCGTAGATATCCGGCAGCTTTTCCTGGTCTTTGATGCCCAGCGGCTTTTCGCATTTGTTGCCGGAGATAAATTTCTTACCATCCGAGAAGGTGTTGACAGTCAGCGGACAATGGTTTGCACAACCTTTGCAGGTGATGGAATGTGCAGTGTGGGTAAAGGTTTCCAACTCTTCCAGAGACAGAATCGTGGAATCCTTCTGGTTCTTGGATTTGCCGTACAGCGCAGCGCCATATGCACCCATCAGACCGGCGATATTGGGACGGATAACATTCCGGCCGATTTCCCGTTCAAAACTGCGCAGAACCGCATCATTGAAGAAGGTACCGCCCTGGACAACAATATGCTGTCCAAGTTCATCGGGAGAATGGGCACGGATAACCTTGTAGATCGCGTTTTTGACAACACTGATTGACAGGCCAGCTGAGATGTCGGCGACACTTGCGCCATCCTTCTGAGCCTGTTTGACCGACGAATTCATAAAGACGGTACAACGGGAACCGAGGTCGACCGGATACTGGGAGAACAGTCCCCGCTGAGCAAAATCGGCGATCTCATACCCCATCGATTTGGCAAACGTTTCGATAAACGAGCCGCAGCCGGAAGAGCAGGCTTCATTGAGCATAATGCTGTCGATTGAGTCATTACGGACCTTAAAGCACTTGATATCCTGTCCGCCAATATCGAGGATAAAGTCGACGTCGGGTTCAAAATAGCGGGCTGCACGGAAATGAGCCATCGTTTCAACAATGCCGTAGTCCACCCGGAAAGCGTTTAGAATCAGATCTTCACCATATCCGGTGACAACGCCGGAACAAAGGTGGATCCGGTTACCGCAAAGTTTGCGAATTTTGATCAGCTGTTCCCGGATGATAATGACCGGATTGCCCTGATTGGATGAATAGTACTGGTAGAGGATCTCATTTTTCTGGGAGATCAGCACGACCTTGGTTGTTGTACTGCCGCAGTCGATACCGAGATAGGCATTGCCACAATAGCTGTTGATATCCGCCTCTTTGACCGTTGCGGCAGCATGCCGGCGGGCAAATTCCCGGTAGTCCTCTTCATTGGCAAACAGCGGCTGAAGATAGTTGGTGACGGTTACGCCGGAAGTTGCCTTTTCCACCCGTTCGATCAGGTCATCAAAGGTTGTCTCAGTGCCGGTTTCAGCTGCATACATGGCAGTACCGATCGCGACAGAGAACTGTCCGAGTTCCGGGAACAGTGCATTCTCAGGGGTCAGCTTCAGCGTCTTGACAAACCGTTCCTGCAAGCCCTTGAAGAAGAAAAGCGGTCCTCCGAGAAAAGCGATCTTCCCTTTCAGTTCACGGCCCTGCGCCAGACCGGTGATGGTCTGATCGACGACTGCCTGAAAGATGCTGGCAGCGAGGTCTTCCTTGCGCGCGCCCTGGTTGAGCAGCGGCTGGATATCCGATTTAGCGAAAACACCACAGCGGGAAGCAATCGGGTAGAGTTTTTCGTGTTTGGCTGAAAGTTCATCCAGTTCAGTCGGTGTTACGTTCAGAAGAGACGCCATCTGGTCGATAAACGCACCAGTACCGCCAGCACAGGTACCGTTCATTCTCTCTTCGACGCCGCCGGTCAGAAACAGGATTTTCGCGTCCTCACCGCCCAGTTCGATAATGACGTCGATCGCAGGGTCAAAGTACGGAACCGCTTTACTGGTCGCGTAAACCTCCTGGATAAAGTCGATACCTGCCGCCTTGGACAGACCGAATCCGGCAGAACCGGACAGTGCGACTTTAAACGGACGCTCTTCGATCACCGGCAGCGCTTTTCTGAGCACTTCAGCAGTTTTCTGACGCACCTGTGAATAATGACGTTCATAGTGCTTGAACAGTATATCGTTTCCATCCATTACAACAACTTTGACGGTTGTTGAACCGATATCAATACCAATATTGTAACTCATCTGTTGTCATGCCTTTCCATATTTTGTGGATCAAGAATTCCATTTAGAATAATGTTCAGTGATGCACGGAGATTCTTTTCAAGAAGCTGCTGTGCAAGTACAGGCGAAATCTGCTGTCGATGAATAGAATCCAGATAGCGGCTTTGCAGATTGGAGATCATTTCCAGCATGATTTCCAGCGCCAGCTCTTTGTCGACGCTGGGACGAATTGGACTGCGGCTCAGAAAGAGGCGCAGGGCCAGTCCGACCTGTTCGCGGTA
>DVLN01000023.1 GCA_018715465.1 Candidatus Faecivivens stercorigallinarum
GGACAAATTAGGACGATCGGCTTGACTTGTGCAATTTTTCCTGTATCATAATAGACAGGAAAATCTATTTTTCCGGTTGTGTGCCGTCCTGGTACAGAACCGCAAAGACAGGAGTGCAGTAATAATGAAAATGGTACCATTGGGAAAAAGCGGGTTACAGGTGCCTGCAATTGCAGTCGGCTGTATGCGGATCGGCGAAATGCCCGCAGAGAAGCTGGCGGAACATATCCGCTGGTGTGTTGATCATGGCCTGAACTTTTTTGATCACGCCGACATCTATGGGGGCGGCCGCTGCGAGGAAAATTTACGAGAGGCTTTCCGTCAGACCGGACTCAGCCGCGATCAGGTCATCCTCCAGTCCAAATGCGGTATCCGTCAGGGAATGTATGATTTTTCAAAAGAATACATCCTTTCGTCAGTAGACGGGATTTTGCAGCGGCTGGGGACCGATTATCTGGATGTTCTGGTGCTGCACCGTCCCGACGCGCTGATGGAGCCGGAGGAGGTCGCGGAAGCGTTTGACCGGCTGGAACAGTCGGGCAAGGTGCGTTATTTTGGCGTCTCCAACCACCGTCCCGGACAGATTGAGCTGCTGAAAAAGGCAGTCCGTCAGCCGCTGGTGGTTAATCAGTTACAGATGAGCATTCCCTGTTCCAGCATGATTGCAGCGGGGATGGAAACCAACATGATGACCGATGGTGCGGTTGACCGTGATGGCGGCGTGCTGGATTACTGCCGCCTGCACGATATGACCATCCAGACCTGGTCTCCCTTCCAGTATGGATTTTTTGAGGGGGTATTCGTCGGCAATCGCGATAAGTTCCCCGAACTCAATCAGGTATTGGATGAACTGAGCGGCAAATATGACGCGACCCCGACCGGCATTGCGACCGCGTGGATTCTGCGGCATCCGGCAAAGATGCAGATGGTCGCTGGAACGACCAACCTTGAAAGAATGGCGGAGATCGTCCGCGGCAGTGAAATCACCCTTGACCGCGCTGACTGGTACAGACTCTATCTGAGCGCTGGGCATATGCTGCCGTAAAAAATTGATTGACAGTGGATTCATTTTGGAGTATACTATTGCTCAAATGGGGAATGAAGTGCTCCCTGGGGAAACCCGAACCGCCTTAGACAGGCTGATGACTTCTGTGATTTTATGTCGCAGGAGTTGTCAGCCTTTTTGCGTTTTTTAGAGACTTTTGTGACACTGGGAGGATTTTTTATGTTGACATCACTCGCGTACATCTTTCTTGCAGGACTGGCGATGGCCGGAATCTGCCAGCAGCTGAAAATCCCGCGTATTATCGGAATGCTGGCGGTTGGGATTCTGCTTGGACCGTCGGTGCTGAATCTGCTGGACCCGTCGATTCTGTCGGTATCGGCTGACCTGCGTAAAATGGCGCTGATTATTATTCTGCTCAAAGCAGGGTTGTCACTGAATATTGCCGACCTGAAAAGGGTGGGACGGCCGGCAGTCATGATGTCGTTTGTACCGGCCAGCTTTGAGATCCTGGGGTTTGTGCTGCTGGGGCCGGTGCTGTTGGGGCTGAGCGTGGTTGAAGCGGCCGTGATGGGGGCTGTACTAGCGGCGGTTTCACCGGCAGTCGTCGTCCCGCGGATGGTGCAGCTGATGGAAAGCAGGTACGGGACCGGAAAGAGCATCCCGCAGATGATTATGGCGGGGGCGTCCTGTGACGATATCTTTGTCATTGTGCTGTTCACCACCTTTGCCGGGATGGCACAGGGCGGCAGCGTCGGCATTGGCGGTTTTATCGGAATTCCAGTTTCAATCGTTTCAGGGCTTTTGCTGGGAGCAGGTGTCGGATGGCTGACCGGGCGTTTTTTTGAGACAGCGTATGCCCACCGGCACTGTATCCGCAACAGTATGAAAGTGATTGTTCTGCTTGGGTTGTCTTTCCTGCTGGTATCAGTGGAGGAATGGCTGGATGGGATTTTGCCGGTATCGGGTTTGCTTGCGGTGGTGAGCATGGCGGCGGTGCTGAAAGCAACCAGCACCGAATTTGTCTCCAAACGGCTGTCGGAAAAGTTCGGCAAACTCTGGCTGGCAGCAGAAGTCATCCTGTTTGTACTGGTCGGTGCAGCGGTCGATATCCGGTATACGCTGGTGGCGGGACCGGCAGCGGTGGTATTGATTCTGCTGGCACTGATCTTCCGGTCGGTCGGGGTTACACTGTGCATGCTGGGGACAAAGCTAAATCTGTGGGAACGGCTGTTTTGCGTGATTGCCTACCTGCCTAAAGCGACGGTACAGGCGGCAATCGGTTCGGTGCCACTGGCAATGGGGTTGTCCTGCGGCAATATCGTGCTGTCGGTTGCGGTGCTGGCGATTATCATTACAGCGCCACTGGGGGCGTTTGGCATCGACTTTTCCTATAAGCGACTGCTCGAAAAAGAAAAATAAACATCTTTTTATGCTGAATGCACTGTACATTTTGTAGAAAATGTTGTAAAATAAAACCAGTGTCCTGCTGGCAGAACTTTACCGGCTGGACTATTTATCCGATTTTGAAAGAAGGAATATCAGATGGAACAGCTGAAACTGAAGGACTTTTTAAATTACCGGTTCCTTTCGGCCGTGCGGTATGCGCCGGATGGCAAACGAGCCGTGTTTGTCGTCTCGAACAGCAATGAAGAAGAAAACTGCTATGAAAGCAGACTCTGGATGTACGACGGACAGCTCCGCCAGCTGACCGGTATTGGTAAGGAAGGACAGTTTTTCTGGGAAGATGAGACCCATATCCTGTTCCCGGCGGTCCGTTCGGCAGCGGAAGAAAAACGGCAGAAGGCGGGCGAACAGTTTACCAGCTTTTACCGTCTGGATGTGACCGGCGGCGAAGCGGTTCCGGCATTCACCCTTCCCTTTGCCGCGCAGGATCTGCGCAGCCTGGGGAATGGAAAATGGCTGGTCATGGGCAAAATTGACGCCGGATGCTCGGAATATTACGGCATGACGGCAGAAGAGCGGACCGAGGCGGACGAGGCGCGCAAAAAGGAAAAGGACTATGAAGTCTTTGACGAAATCCCCTTCTGGGGCAACGGTCGAGGCGTTACCAACAAACTGCGCCGCGCGCTGTTTGTGTACGATACGGCAGATGGCAGCTGCAAACGGGTGACCGATTCGCTGTTCCAGACCGACAGCTTTGAGGTGATTGGCGATACCGTTTATTTCTTCGGCGATGCCTTTGAGGCGCACGCGATCCGTAACCACAGCCTTTTGTATGCGCTGGACGTTCCCACAGGTACGGTCAGAACGATTCGGGAATATACCGGTTTTTACGCACATGAGCTGATCAATGTCAACGGTCGGCTGCTGATGTTGGGGACCGAGGGACGCCGCCATGGCCTGAATGAAAACGAGTGGGTCTATCAGGTGGACACCGAAACTGGTGAGCTGACGGTTATCCACGAGGAAGAGTACAGCATGTACAGCAGCGTCGGCAGCGACTGCCGGTATGGCGGCGGACAGGAGATGAGAGCAAACGGCGATATCCTGTATCATCTGACCACCCGTGAAGGCAATTCTCATCTGTACGCGCTGTCGATGGACGGAAATTCGGTTCCGGTCGTTGTAAAAGACGGTTCGATTGACGAATTTGATATTCCCGAACAGGGCGGCAAGGCATTGATGGTTGCGATGTATGACACCCGTCTTCAGGAACTGTATGAAGCAGACCTCAAGACCGGCGAGGTGACGCAGGTCAGCCATTTCAACGATGCAGTGCTGGAAGGCAAATATGTTGCGGTTCCGCAGCCGATCAGTGTGCAGAGTGAAGGCTGGACAATTGGCGGATGGGTGCTGCTCCCGAAGGACTTTGACCCTGAAAAGAGCTATCCGGCGGTGCTGGACATCCATGGCGGCCCCAAGACGGTTTACGGCCCGGTATTCTATCATGAGATGCAGGTCTGGGCGAACATGGGTTACTTTGTCTTCTACTGCAACCCGATGGGCAGCGACGGACGGGATAACAAGTTTATGGATATCCGCGGCCATTACGGCGAGACCGACTATAAAAACCTGATGGATTTCACCGACGCGGTGCTGGCGGCCTATCCCCAGATCGACCGGACAAAAGTCTGTGAAACCGGCGGAAGCTATGGCGGCTTTATGACCAACTGGATTATTGGCCATACCGACCGTTTTGTCTGTGCGGCCTCCCAGCGTTCGATTGCCAACTGGCTGAGCTTTTACGGGGTATCGGATATCGGTGTCGAGTTCGCAAAGGACCAGTGTGACGCCGACCCGATCAGTACGCCGGATAAGATGTGGGAGCACTCGCCGATGCGGTATGCCGGCAATGTCAAGACTCCTACGCTGTTTATCCATTCGGATGAGGATTACCGTTGCCCGCTGGCGGAAGGACTCCAGATGTATACCAGTCTGGCTGCACAGGGGGTTCCAACCCGTCTGTGCCTGTTCCATGGCGAAAACCATGAGCTGTCCCGTTCCGGCAAGCCTCAGCACAGGGTACGCCGTCTGACGGAAATCACCAACTGGTTTGAAAAGTATGCCCGCGAAAAATAAATAACCGAAGATAAAAAACAGCTTCCTTTCCCGGATGGAGAACCGGGGAAGGAAGCTGTTCTGGCGTCAGAGAAGGTCAACGGTAATGACCGCGAACCGGCATAAGTCCCTGTAGCTGGCGAAGCTGTTCGGAACAGAGCTGATTATGTATCCGAAGAAAGTTTTTCCGTTTGAGGTTTTCTTCCCGCTGACGGTTTTGACGTTCGGCCCACCGGTCGCAGGTCTTGTGACAATCGGGATGAAAATACGGGCATTGGTTCTGACAGGGTAACATGATACTCCTCCTTTTCGGGCATCGCCGCCGCATCTGAGAAAAATACGGGCTCCCTGTTTGCTATTATAACAGCTTGCTGGTGCAATTTTTGTCAGATAACTGTAAATTAAAGGAAAAATCTGTTTACGCGGGCAACAGGAATATGATATAATGATAATAGAGAAAAATAAGCGTCAGACAGGAGTGAGAAAAGGTGCCGCGGGATACACAACAGATTATACAGTCCGCTTTTATCCGCATTTTGAATCAGAAGCCGCTGGATAAAATTACCGTTCGGGATGTCGTCAGTGAATGCAATGTCAGCCGGAATACTTTTTATTATTATTATCAGGATATTTATGCTCTTCTGGAACGGGTTTTGCTGGATGAAACCGAACAGGCATTGCAGGTCGATTTTACCGACAGCAGCTGGCCGGAAGGGGTGATTGCTTCGGCACATTTTGCCTTGCAGAACCGCCGGGCGGTCTATCATATTTTTCAGTCGGATGGACGAAGGTTTCTGGAAAAATACCTGAACCGTGTGGTCGGTGAGGTACTTGACCGTTATGTCCGTGATCAGGCAGCGGGGCTGACGCCGGATGATAAGGATGTCCGGCTGGTTTCGATGTTTTACCGTAAAGCGCTGATCGGGATGATGATGGACTGGATGGCCCATGGCATGAAAGATGACCCGGAGCAGATCATCCGACGGCTTGGTCAATTGCTGGATGGGAATATCCGGCGGATTTTGCTGGCTGCTGAAAAAAATAAAATTGTGTGAAAATAATGATG
>DVLN01000024.1 GCA_018715465.1 Candidatus Faecivivens stercorigallinarum
ATACTTCAGGCTTTTCCGATGACGATGCTGATTCTGTTGTCCTCTCTATTGTTTTCACTGCTGATTGGCGCGGCCTTTGCAATGATGTCCCTGTCCCGTCACAAAGCTTTGAATGCTATTTCAAAAGGATATGTTTCTTTTATGCGTGGTATCCCGACACTAATTTTGATCTTTTTGATCTACCTCGGGCTACCCCAGCTGCTCAAACAGATTGGTGTTGATATGAGCGGCATTTCACTGACTGCCTACATCACTGCCTGCCTTTCGCTGTCGGTATCCGCCAACATGTCAGAAATGATGCGCAGTGCTTACCTCGCTGTTGACAAAGGCCAGCGGGAAGCAGCCTGGTCGGTGGGTATGAGCTCGACAGTCGCTTTCTTCCGCATCATTCTCCCACAGGCAGTCGGGATCGCAATCCCGACACTGGGCAACAACATCATCATGCTGTTTAAGGAAACCTCTCTCGCCTTTACCATCGGCGTACTGGATATGATGGGAAAGGCCAGGGCTGTCTCCTCCGCCAATTATGGCGCAACAAAACTGGAAATTTACATCGCAGCCGGTTTGATTTTCTGGGCGTTCTGCTTTTTAATGGAAAAAGGAACCCGGCTGGCTGAAAAAGCCTATACCAAGGGCCGCAAAACATAAGGGAGGGATAACAGATGAATTTTACCTTTATTAAAGAAGCGCTCCCTCAGGTCCTGACCGCAATCCCTGTTACACTTGAAATGGCACTGCTGGCAACGCTGGCCGGATGGATTCTTGGTATCCTGATCGCAGTCGCAAGACGAAACAAAATTCCTGTTGTTTCTCAGATCTGTGCGGTCTTTGTTTCTTTTATCCGCGGCGTCCCAATGGTTATTCTGCTGTATGTCGCTTATTATGCGCTGCCAATGATGATTTACAGCGCAACCGGCGTCGATACCACTTCCATTCCTGCAATCTGGTATGCAATCGTCGCACTCTCCCTCGATCAGGCTGCATATTCTTCCGAAGTTTTTCGTGCAGCTCTCGACTCAGTCAACCGTGGCCAGCTGGAAGCTGCATGGTCAGTGGGTATGACCACCTGTCAGGCAATGCGGAGAATTGTTTTCCCACAGGCACTGGCGGTCGCTCTACCCAACCTGTCGGGGCTGTTTGTCGGCATTATCAAAGGAACTTCGCTGGCTTATTACGTCGGAGTCTATGAAATTACCGCCACAGCAAACCTGCTGGCAAACCCTGGACTCAATTTCATCGAAGCGTACGTAATCACCACCGTGATTTACGAATTGATCAGCTTTATCTGCAACCGGCTCTTCCACACCGCTGAAACCCGGCTCAACCGTTTCAGACCAAAAACCGCTGCCTGACAGATAGTCAGCCGGTTTGTTATTATCCTCGCATGTACTGGAGGTCTTTATTATGATGGTATCTCTGAAAAATATCAAAAAATCTTTTGGCAGCCAGCAGGTTCTCAACGGCGTCGACCTCGATATTGATGTCGGTGAAGTTGTTGTCATCCTGGGTCCGTCCGGTTCCGGCAAAACCACCCTCCTGCGCACCATCAACTTCCTTGACCCTGGCGATGAGGGCAGTGTCACTGTCGGTGAACACACCGTCAACTGCAAAAAGCACACTTGTCCTGAGGTGCTGGGGCTCCGCCGCAGAACCGCAATGGTCTTTCAGAACTACAACCTGTTTGCAAACAAAACCATCCTTGAAAATGTAATGGAAGGTCTGATTACTGTCAAACGCCGTCCCAAACCCGTCGCTGAAGAAATCAGCCGCAAAATGCTGACTCGAGTCGGTCTATCGGAACGTTTTGACTACTACCCCAGTGCACTCTCCGGCGGCCAGCAGCAGCGTGCCGGTATCGCAAGAGCGCTTGTCCTGGAACCGGATGTCATTCTGTTTGACGAACCGACCTCCGCACTTGACCCCGAGCTGGTCGGCGAAGTGCTCCAGACCATCAAAGGCATTGCCGAAACTGGTATCACGATGATTGTCGTCACCCACGAGATTGCATTTGCAAAAGAAGTCGCTTCCCGCGTTATCTACATGCAGGACGGCGTCATTGTCGAACAGGGTCCGCCCTCGGAAATTCTGGTTCAACCGAAGGATCCCCGCACCCAGCGCTTCCTCCGCCGGATTACCGACCCAAACCAGGACCCAAAACATATCGACATGAAACAGGATGCCCCTCAACCGGAACATGTGGTCGAGGCAGGCTGACAGCAAAGGAGCCGTGAAAACATGAACAAACAAAAAGTTGTCGTTTTTCAAGGCGGTCCTGTCAGCAGTGACCTGACTTTCGAGGAACTTGCCAGACGATGGGAAGCCGGATTGTCCGGTCTTCCCGAAGTAGCAGACTGGGAAATATTCCCTGCAAGCCATCTTTCCCCAGAGCAATACTGGCAAAAAATCGGAGACTGTAACGCAGCATTAGGGGTATGGATTACCGGCGGATTAATGAAAGAAGAATTCCTCCGGCAACATCCTCAGTTGCAATACCTGTCTACCCTTTCTCATGGGTTTGGGGAATTCGATATATCCATGACCAGACAGTACGGTCTGACGGTAACCAATACCTTTTATGGCGGTCAGACAATTGCACAATATGCAATTGCACTGCTATTGGACATCTGTCACAACATTTCTGCACACGCCAG
>DVLN01000003.1 GCA_018715465.1 Candidatus Faecivivens stercorigallinarum
ATACCGACGGGATCAGGACGAGGAAATGGATCTGGAAAACCGAATCACCGCTCCGGATTTTTCCCCGGAGGATGTGGACACTGAATTTTCACTTCGTCCCAAGACCCTTTCGGAATACATCGGACAGGAAAAAGCAAAGGAAAACCTGTCTGTTTATATTGAAGCCGCAAAAAAGCGGGGAGATGCGCTTGATCATGTGCTGCTGTATGGCCCGCCTGGTCTGGGCAAGACAACCTTGTCTCAGATCATTGCAAATGAGATGAACAGCAACCTGAAGATCACTTCCGGTCCTGCAATCGAAAAGCAGGGCGATCTCGCTGCACTGCTGACCAACCTTTCGGATGGAGATGTATTGTTTATTGATGAGATACACCGGCTGTCCAAACAGGTAGAAGAAGTCCTTTATCCGGCAATGGAAGATTTTGCACTGGATATCATCATCGGAAAAGGCCCGTCGGCCCGTTCCATCCGGGTCAATCTGGCCCATTTTACGCTGGTCGGCGCGACAACAAGAGCAGGTCAGCTGACTGCTCCGCTGCGCGACCGGTTTGGTGTGCTGCTGCGGCTGGAACTGTATCAGCCGGAAGAGCTGTCCAAAATCATTATGCGCAGTGCCGGAATCCTCGGCGTCCCCTGTGAAGAAGATGGCGCGCTGGAGCTGGCGCGGCGAAGCAGAGGAACGCCCCGTATCGCCAACCGTTTACTGCGGCGGGTACGGGACTTTGCGGATATACTGGGAAGCGGCGTGATTACCCGGGAAATTGTGCGGACCGCGCTGGAGCGTTTGGAAATTGACGAGCTGGGCCTGGACAACCTGGACAGGCGGATGCTGCGGGCAATCATTGAGACCTATAACGGCGGTCCTGTCGGGCTGGATACTCTGTCGGCAATGCTGGGAGAGGAAGCGGTCACGATTGAGGATGTATATGAACCCTATCTGATGCAGCTGGGATTCCTCAGCCGGACACCGAGGGGACGATATGTGACCGAAAGGGCTTACCGTCATTTGAAAATCTCACGGGATGGGCAGCAGTATCTGCCCGGAAACTGATCTGGAAATAAGAAAGGATACAGGAATAAGATGAGAGCGGCCAACAACTGGCATGACTATGAACTGATTGACACCGCGTCCGGCGAAAAGCTGGAACGCTGGAAAAATATTACTTTGATTCGCCCCGACCCGCAGATTATCTGGAAAACCGGGAAGAATAACCCCGGATGGAACCGGGCGGACGCCCATTACCACCGTTCCAGAACCGGCGGCGGACATTGGGAATACCTGCATAAACTGCCGGAGAGCTGGAAGGTTTCCTATGGCGACCTGACCTTTAAGATCTCTCCGACTGGCTTTAAACACACAGGGCTGTTCCCTGAACAGGCGGTCAACTGGGATTTGTTTATGAAACTGATCCGGGAGGCAGGAAGACCGGTTTCGGTCCTGAATCTGTTCGCCTATACCGGCGGTGCCACACTTGCCTGTCTCAGTGCGGGTGCAACTGTTTGCCATGTCGACGCATCCAAGGGCATGGTCCAGTGGGCAAAGGAAAACGCTGCTCTCTCAGGACTTGCTGACCGTCCGGTCCGCTGGATCGTTGACGACTGCGAAAAGTTTATCCAGCGGGAAATCCGCCGGGGACACCGGTATGACGCAATCATTATGGACCCGCCATCCTACGGCCGTGGTCCCAATGGGGAAGTATGGCAGCTGGAAGAAAAGGTATATGATCTGGTCAGTCTTTGCTGCGGTGTCCTGACAGAAGATCCGTTGTTTGTCGCACTCAGTTCGTACAACACCGGGCTGTCCGCATCGGTCATGGCATACCTGTTGGGCGTTACGGTCGGTGCTGAAAAAGGCGGAAATGTGATGGCGGATGAAATCGGCTTGCCGGTTTCGGCAAGCGGACTGGTTTTGCCCTGCGGATCGGTCGCTGTCTGGTCTAAAGAAACAATCGAAAATATGTAAAGCTATATGACTTTACAGTGATTTTTGAAGGTGATGGAATGGGAGAAGAGAAGGAAATCCGGGTATCCGGGCTGGAATTTGCCTATCCCGGAGAAGAACCGGGCATGCCGGGACATATCGTACTGCGCGGGTTGGATTTACAGATCCCCCGTGGGCAGTTTGTCGCGGTGCTGGGACACAATGGCTCCGGCAAATCAACCCTGGCCAAGCATTTTAATGCGATCCTGCTTCCGACAAGCGGGGATGTAGTGGTCTGCGGCATCAATACAAAAGATGACGACCGGCTGTTTGACATCCGCCAGCAGGTTGGGATGGTTTTTCAGAACCCGGATAACCAGATCGTTGCGACGATCGTTGAAGAGGATGTCGCCTTTGCATTGGAAAACCTCGGGGTTGAGCCGTCGGAAATTCGCCGCAGGGTGGATGAGGCACTCAAAGAGGTAGATATGTACCAGTACCGTGAGCATGCACCCCATCAGCTGTCGGGTGGACAGAAGCAGCGTGTCGCGATCGCCGGAATACTGGCAATGCGCCCTGACTTTATCGTGCTGGACGAGCCGACCGCCATGCTTGACCCGAGAGGACGAAGTGAAGTCCTGCGGACAATTCGGGAACTGAACCGGGATTACAACACGACAGTCGTACTGATCACCCATTATATGGATGAAGCAGTTCAGGCTGAACGGGTTGTCGTTGTGGACGGCGGTAAGATTTTGCGGGATGGAACGCCGAGAGAAATTTTCACCGAAGTGGAACTGCTCAAAAGTGTCGGACTGGATGTACCGCAGGTCACCGAGTTGGTCTATGAACTGCGTCAGGCGGGAATTGATCTTCCACAGGATATCCTGACGGAAGAGGAATGTTATCAAGCGCTGAAAGGGTTGCTGACGGCAGCAACTGTAAAATCATAAAGGAAGGCGGAACAGGATTGGTTATTTCTACAGAGCATTTGACTTATACCTACAGTCCGGGGACGCCATTTGAAAAGGTGGCAGTCGACGATGTCTCGCTGACAATTGGCAGCGGAGAAATGGTCGGCGTCATCGGGCATACCGGTTCGGGAAAATCGACTTTGATTCAGCACCTGAACGGACTGCTCAAGCCGACTTCTGGCAGGATTTTGTTGGACGGGAGAGATATCTGGGGAGAAGGCATGAAGATCCGGGATGTCCGGTTTAATGTCGGACTAGTTTTCCAGTATCCTGAATACCAACTGTTTGAAGAAACAGTCTATAAAGATATCGCATTTGGTCCGAAAAATATGGGACTGGATGATAAGGAAATTGACAAACGGGTGCATGAGGCAGCAGAATTTGCAGGACTTTCTTCCGAACTGCTGGAAAAAAGTCCGTTTGAGCTGTCAGGCGGCCAGAAGCGGCGCGCGGCAATCGCCGGCGTTATCGCAATGGAACCAAAGATCCTGATTCTGGATGAGCCAGCGGCCGGACTGGACCCGAGAGGCCGCAACCGTATTCTTAATCAGATCAGGGAATATCATGCTTTTACTGGCAATACTGTGCTGCTGGTCTCCCACAGCATGGAGGATGTCGCAAATTTTGCCGACAAAATCCTGGTCATGAACAAAGCAAAGGTTTTTGCGTATGATACCGTCGAGAACGTCTTCGCCCGCAGTGCCGAACTGCGGCAGATTGGCCTTGCAGTTCCGCAGGTGACCAACGTTTTCCATCGGCTGCTCGCCGATGGACTGCCAGTACCCCAAAATGTTTATACCGTCGGCTATGCAAAGAAAAAACTGCTGCGTATTTTGCAGGGAGGGGAGGACAGCGAATGATCAAAGATATCACAATCGGTCAATATTTCCCGGGACATTCTCCTGTCCATCGGATGGACCCCCGAATGAAACTGATTTTGACAATTTTTTATATTGTCGTGCTGTTTGTTGTCTCCAACCCGTTCGGATTTATCCCCGCAATCTTCTTTCTCGGATGCAGT
>DVLN01000025.1 GCA_018715465.1 Candidatus Faecivivens stercorigallinarum
TGTCGTTGAACGGTTGGGTTCCTATTTTGCGACATGGCAGACCGGTGTACACTTCAAGATTCCGTTCATTGATCGAATTGCCAAAAAGGTTTCGCTGAAGGAAAATGTTGTTGACTTCCCGCCTCAGCCGGTTATCACCAAAGATAACGTTACCATGCAGATTGATACCGTTGTCTTCTATCTGGTATCCGACCCCAAGCTGTTCACCTACGGCATTGACCGCCCGATCTCCGCAATCGAAAATCTGACGGCCACTACCCTGCGTAACATCATCGGCGATCTGGATCTGGACGCAACCCTCACTTCCCGTGATATCATCAATACCAAGATCACCGCGATTCTGGATGAAGCGTCCGATAAATGGGGCATCAAAGTCACACGTGTTGAGCTGAAAAATATTATGCCGCCCAGAGAGATTCAGGACTCGATGGAAAAACAGATGAAAGCAGAACGCGAAAGACGTGAAGCAATCCTTCAGGCAGAAGGCCGTAAAAAGAGCCAGATCCTGGTAGCCGAAGGCGAAAAGGAATCGCAGATTCTCCGTGCTGAGGCTGAAAAAGAAGCGGCGATCCTCAAGGCTGAAGCCGAAAAGGAAAGACGCATCAAGGAAGCAGAAGGCCAGGCACAGGCAATTCTGACTGTCCAGCAGGCAAACGCCGACGCGCTTAAGCTGCTGACCCAGGCCGATCCTTCCGGTAAGGTTCTGACCCTTAAGAGTCTGGAAACCCTCTCCCATGTCGCTGACGGCAGAGCAACCAAGATCATCATTCCGAGTGAGATCCAGAATCTCGGCGGGTTGGTTGCTTCTCTTAAAGCCTGTGCTGATGTGGCAGAAGACGAAAATACAAAAGCATAACCGTTTTACCGAGCCGGGCGTCAAAAGCGCCCGGCTTTTTATGTTTATCTGTCTGTGAGGGAAAAATGTCATTTTGCCGAACAGAAGGATCATATACTGAATGGTACTGTAGTTCTTGACAATCCCGCTTTAATGTGATACGATATCAATAACTTTAACGCGTCGAATGGCTGAACTGGTTGCATAATCGGTTCAGCCACCAAAGATGCACAATTTTGACTGGAAGGATGCTGACATATATGAAATATCTGGTTGTCCTGTGTGACGGTATGGCGGACACACCCGTCGCTGAACTGGGCGGAAAAACGCCAATGGAAGTTGCCCATAAAGAAAACATGGATGCTCTGGTGCAGGAATCCATCGTCGGGATGGCAAAAACTGTCCCCGATGGCATGAAACCAGGCAGCGATGTCGCAAACCTTTCTGCGCTGGGATATGACCCCGCCTCTTGTTATACTGGCCGTTCTCCGCTGGAGGCTGCCAGTATCGGAATAGATCTCTCCCCTGTTCAGTATGCAATCCGCTGCAATCTGGTCACCCTGAGTGATGAGGAAAACTATGAAGATAAAACAATGGTCGACTATTGCGCGGGCGATATCTCGACCGAAGAAGCAGCTCAGCTGGTCCAATGGCTGGATGAAAAGCTGCCTGCCGGCGTTCGTCTTTACTCTGGCGTCAGCTACCGACACTGTCTTGTCTGGGATAACCCATCGGACGATCTTGGCGAACTGACTCCCCCGCATGATATCTCCGGCAAAAAGATTTCCGGCTACCTGCCCGACCCGGAAAAGGCTGGTCTGCTGCTTGAGCTGATGAAAGAAAGCAATCGTATTTTGATGGAACACCCAGTCAACAAAGCGCGTGTTGCTGAGGGCAAACATCCAGCAAATTCGATCTGGCTGTGGGGACAGGGCAGAAAGGCTGCTTTGACCGATTTTACCGAAAAAACCGGGCTGAAAGGCGCGGTCATCTCGGCAGTCGACCTGATTAAGGGAATTGGCGTTCTGTCGGGCATGCAGGTCATTGAGGTACCAGGCGCAACTGGTTATATCGACACCAACTTCGATGGCAAGGCTGCCGCTGCAATTGATGCTTTTAAACAGGGTGCTGACCTGGTGTATGTCCACGTTGAAGCACCAGATGAATGTGGTCACAGAGGAGAAGTTCAGAATAAAGTCCGTTCGATTGAACTGATTGACAGCAAGATTCTGGGTCCGGTTCAGTCGGCACTGGCTGAGATGGGCGACTACCGGATTATGGTTCTTCCTGATCATCCGACTCCCCTTGCAATCAAGACCCACTCGTCTGATCCGGTTCCGTTCATGATTTATGACAGCCGCTCTGCCGCTCCTGGTGCTCCGGTCTTTACCGAAAAGGCCGCGGAACAAACTGGGCTGTACTATCCGCAGGCCAGCAAACTGATGGAACTGCTGACTGAATCATTTTAACTGAATATTTAAATAAACAGATCAAAAAGCCGGATACCACCGAAAATAGTTTCTGGCTGTGATCACTGGTGAACGCCGGTGGCAGAATCACTTCTGCCGCCGGTTTTTCAATTGGCCGAGTCTCAAAAACTTTTCATCTTTTTCAAAAAATGTAAGTTTCTTACGGAATTTGTCAAAAATTATTGCTATTTATATAGTAATATGATAAAATCAAATTAACACAGTAACAAATGCTGGCAGCACCCCTCAAGTTTAGAAAGGATGAGTTTTTAAGATGGCACAAAACAAAATTTCACAATTTTTTTCTGCCAGGGATATGACCACAGGCAGTACCGCCGGCGCAATCATTCAGTTTACGATTCCACTGTTAATTGGCAACATTGCCCAGCAGCTGTACAGCACCGTCGACTCGATCGTGGTCGGCAAATATGTTGGTGACAATGCACTGGCGGCTGTCGGTGCAAGCGGACCGGTTACCAATCTGCTGCTGGTACTGTTTGTCGGTATCTCAACAGGTGCTGGCATCATGGTTTCTCAGTATTTCGGTGCAAGGGATTCGCAGATGCTTTCCAAAACGATCGGCAATACGCTGGTCATGACATTAATTGCAGGTATCGTGATGACTGTCATGGGGGTTTTGCTGTCCAGGCCTTTTCTTGAACTGTTGGACACGCCGGTAGAAATTTTGGATATGGCAGCTGACTATTTAAGAATTATTTTTATTGGTATTATTGCTTTTGCATTTTATAATATTTTGTCCGGTATCCTGAGGGGACTGGGCGATAGTTTTATGCCGCTGGTGTTTTTGCTTGTCTGCTGTGCAATGAACATCGTACTGGACTTGCTGTTTGTTGCCGGATTCAAGATGGGCGTAGCTGGTGCGGCTTGGGCGACGATCCTCTCCTGGCTGGTTTCCGCTGTCCTCTGCTTACTTAAAATTGCACGGATGAAGGAAGAGCTCGGGCTTGAATTCCATCATCTCAAGCTGGAAGGGAAACTTTGCAAGGAACTGATTATGCTCGGTCTTCCCTCTGGTCTGACACAGGCAATCTTTTCAATGTCGATGCTGGTCGTCCAGTCGCTGACCAATTCTTTGGGTACCGACGTTATCGCCTGCAACACCATCATCATGCGTGTCGATGGATTCGCAATGATGCCCAACTTCAGTTTTGGTATGGCGATGACCACCTTCGTCGGACAGAATGTCGGTGCGAACAGATTGGACCGAGTGGTGGAAGGCAATAAAAACGGCCTCAAGCTGGGCATCGGTACATCGGCTGTACTGGTACTTTGTCTGATCCTGTTCGGCAAATACCTGATCGAGATGTTCACAAGTACGCCCGCACTGATTACCCTCAGCAATCAGATGCTGCGGCTGCTGGCAGTTGGATATATTGCAATGGCGGTCACCCAGATTCTTTCTGGTACGATGCGCGGCGCCGGCGATACCGTCAGCCCGATGTGGATTTCGCTGATCACGACGGTTGTTATCCGTGTTCCGATCGCCTATCTGTTGGCTTATCTGACCCGGAATGAAGCCCGTCCGCACGGCGAACCTTATACGCTGTTCCTGTCAATGCTGATCTCCTGGGTGGCAGGTGCGGCGATCACTGTCCTGGTTTTCCGTTTGGGCAGATGGAAAAGACGCGCACTGGTCAATCAATAATTTACTTATTCCAAACTTTCAAAAATGCGGCTTCCAAAACGGAGGCCGCATTTTTTGTCAGTGGTTCTATCCTGTAAACACGCGGCATATGTTGTTTCAGTCCCGGCATTCTGCGGCCGGACGAGTAAAAGAAAGACGGAAAGGATGGATGCATATGCCGGAACTGAAGCTGACAACCGAAGAGCTTGCTGTAACCGAAATGCTGCTGGATACCTCAGCGGAACAGTCGCTGGAACTGGATTTCCTGCTTCCTGATTATGAACCGGAGGTATTTCGTATCCTAAAAACTAGGGTCACACCGGTCATTCAGCAGATTCAGGTCGACAAAAACCGACTGGAACTCAGCGGCGTTTGTAATGTCAGCGTCCTTTATCTTGGGGAACGGCAGGATTCATTGCAGGCAGCCCGTCAGGCGGCGCCATTTTCAAAGACACTAGAGCTGAAAAAATTGCCCGATTCAGACTGTGCAGTCCAATGTGTCCCCCGCTGTTACTTTGTCAACGCCCGTGCGGTTAGTTCAAGGCGACTGGAAGTCCGGTGCGGACTGAGTATCCGTACCCGTGTAACTGCACAAACCAAAAGACCGGTCGTCGCTTCGGCACGGGGCTGCGGCGTTCAGATCCATGGTAAAAGCGTAAACTCAGCACAAAACCGTATCCTTGCTTCCAAAACGTTTACAATGAGTGAAGACCTAGAACTGGGACAGGCAAAGCCTGCATTCGGCAGTCTGTTGGACGCCTGGTTCTCACTGGTGCTGACTGAAAAAAAGATGATGGAAAACCGGGTGATCTGTAAAGGCGACCTGGTGACCCGCATTCTCTACTGCCCGGAAGGGGGCGGCAGTCCTGAACTGATGGAATGGAGTGAACCGGTCAGCCAGATTCTCGATCTCACCGGTGTACAGCAGGACGATATCTGCGAGATCCACGCTGAGCGGCTCAACGGCAGCTTTGAACCTGTCCGCGGAGACGGCGAATGTCGCAGACTTTCAGCCGAATGGTCGGTTACCGTCTCTGCGGTATGCGACCGCAACCGTGAAACTCAGCTCAACGATGACGCTTTCTCCTGTCAGTACGCTTCACGTCCGATCATCGAAACAGTCCCCCTTTCGCTGGCATGCGGGACCATCAGCCAGATTGTTCCAGTCACCGGCAGAATGGAGATCGCCCAGCTAGAAAACCTTTGCGCCATCCTCACCTCCCCTGGTGAGTATTCCAGCAGGTCGGAAAATGGAAAGCTGATTCTGTCGGGGACGGTGGAAGTTTCCGCAATCTATCTGTCCGGCGGCAGTCTGGCTGTCAGTGATAAGTCCATTCTGTATGAGGCAGTGCTGGACCAGGACTGCCCGGACGAAATCAGTTTTTTCCCGTCTGTTGGGATTGTTTCTGCCGATGGAACACTGTCTGCCGGTGGTATTGACCTGCGCATCCAGCTGAATGTCTGCGGTACAGTCTGCCAGCCGCTCGAACAGCGGCTGCTGACCGGACTGGAGATCGACAAGGACAAAGCGCTGGAACGTTCCGGCGCGGCACTGCGCATCTGTTACGCGGAACCGGGTGAAAATCTCTGGGATATCGCCAAACGCTGCCGCACCTCCATGCCGGCAATTATGCAGGAAAACGACCTGCAATCTGAAACGATGACCGAAAGACAGATGCTGCTGATCCCGATGCTGCAGGAATAAAAAGGAGGGGTTGAGGAATGGCGGATATTTATGAAGATATTGCCAGGCGCACCGGCGGAGACATCTACATAGGGGTGGTTGGACCGGTGCGCACCGGCAAAAGCACCTTTATCAAACGTTTTATGGAAACGCTGGTACTGCCGCGGATGCAGGACGCTGCCATGCGGGAACGGGCAACCGACGAGCTGCCCCAATCGGCCGCCGGCAAGACAATCATGACAACCGAACCGAAATTTGTACCCGAAACCGCCGCAGAGGTGGCGCTGGGTGAAAATGCAGTCATGCGGGTACGGCTGATCGACTGTGTCGGTTACATCGTCCCCAGCTCGCTCGGGTATTTTGAAAACGAACAGCCGCGGATGGTGCGGACGCCCTGGTTTGACGAAGAAATTCCGTTCAACATGGCAGCGGAGATCGGCACAGGCAAGGTCATCACCGAACATTCGACCATCGGGCTGATCATCACAACCGACGGCTCGATCAGTGATATCCCGCGGGAAGAATACGCCGAAGCGGAAAGCCGAGTCGTGCGGGAGATGAAGGAACTGGAAAAACCATTTGTCATCCTGCTCAACGCACGAGAACCCACCTCCCCTGCTGTGCAGAAGCTGCGCAGTGAAATGGAAGCAAAGTATGGCTGCCCGGTGCAGGCTGTCAGCTGCATGACGATGGGTGAAAAGGAAATCACCGATGTGATGCAGCAGATTCTGTATGAATTTCCGCTCAAGGAAGCGGAGATCTTCCTGCCCCGCTGGATTTTGTCGCTTCCCACCGACCACTGGCTGCGGGAGAATGTCTTTGCGACTGTCCGCGAAGCTGCTGCACAAATTCATAAACTGCGGGATGTCCACCAGATGACCCGTCAGCTGATGGAATGCGAAGAGATCGACCGGGCAGATATCGACCAGATCGACCTCGGCAGCGGTTCAGCACGAATCCGCGTTACCCTCCGGCCAGAGCTTTTCTACCGAATCATCAGTGAAACGACCGGTATCCAGTTGTCGGATGAATCGGAGCTGATGCCCAAACTGATCGAACTCGCCAAGTGTCAGCGGGAGTACCAGCGGCTGAAATGTGCGCTTGATGAGGTCGAGGCGACCGGTTACGGTATCGTCATGCCAGAGATGAGCGAACTCCGGCTGGAAGAACCCGAGATTGTCAAACAGGGCGGAAAATACGGTGTCCGGCTACGTGCAAGCGCTCCGTCTATCCATATGATGAAAGCGGTCATCCAGACGGAAGTCAGCCCGATCGTCGGTTCGGAACGGCAGTCGGAAGAACTGGTGATGGGACTGCTCAAAGAGTTTGAGGAAAACCCGTCGCGAATCTGGGAATCGAATATCTTTGGAAAATCTCTCCACGCGCTGGTCAACGAGGGGCTGCGCGGCAAACTGGCGCGGATGCCGCAGGATGCCCGGATGAAACTGGCAGAGACAATTGAACGGATTATCAACGACGGCTGCAACGGCCTGCTCTGCCTGATTCTGTAAATCTCCACTGCAAAAAACTGCCCCCCGCATGATGCAGGGGACAGTTTTTTGCTTAGTAAATAGATTTTTCATTCATGATCATTCGTCGACCGCAATCAGCCGAATTGCCATCCACTGCTTGGAGGGCAGCGGGATGGTGAAGAAGCCTTCGTGTACACCGGCGTCGGTGATGGTCATATCCCATGTGTCAATGACCTGAACCTTATACTTGATTCCCGCCGGCAGATTGAAGGTGCGTTTATTGGGACGGCCGAAGCCATAGTAGTCCAGCATATACCGTGCCGGACCTCTGGTTTCTTCCGGTACACCACAGGTGTCATCCCAGGAAAGGGGCTGGAATTTTAGGCCGGCACCGGGTGTTTCGCAGAGAATCTGATGCAGAAAACGGATACGGGCAGGGCTCTCCCCGCGCAGAGGTCCGCCATGGCTCCACCAGAGCTTGCCATTCGCTTCCGGGACATCATAGGTCTCACCATGTCCCGCATAACCGCCGCGCAGCGAGCATTCCCAGAAACGGCGAACCATCTCTTCACCGGAAATGTTGCCCCATCCGCTCTCGATGTTGCCCTCATAAGCAATTTCATCCAGAACAACCGGCTTCTGCCATTTCTGGCGGTACTGATCGACCTCTTCTGCGCATTTGTACAGATCAATCCGCTGATAGGAAACATGGGTAATCCAGGGACGGTTGTGATCATAAGGAGTCATGCAGTGATGGATGCCGCGCAGATGACGATACGGGTCTTTCTCCAGCAGAATCAAAGCATACCGTTCCCAGTCAGAAATCTTCTTGTCACGCAACAGGTCGTATTCGTTTGCAAGGCTCCACCAGACATTGTGATAAGCAGC
>DVLN01000026.1 GCA_018715465.1 Candidatus Faecivivens stercorigallinarum
TGTTTTACTGCAAAATATGTGGAAAATGGTCTGCTTCCGTCTGGTTTTATGCTATAATAACGTCTGGCAGGCTTTCCTTTTCTGAACCAGAAAAAATCTGCCGGTTTTGCGTGACCAAAGCGGCAGCTCAATTGTTATATAAATGAGATCTCAAAACGGGATATCCCCCGTACCCGTCAGCGGCCGCTGGCGGGATGACTTTTGGAAAGGAGGCGGCAGGATTGCAACAGGATATCGGCACGCTGTTTGACAAATATCAGGACAGCGTCTTCCGGCTGGCGCTCAGCTACACCCGATCAGTGCAGGATGCCGAGGATATCTGCCAGACGGTCTTTCTCAAACTGCTCCATGCGCCTAAACTCCGGCCTGGCAGCGAAAAAGCCTGGCTGATGCAGGTCACTGCAAATGAAAGCCGCAACCTTCTGCGCTCATTCTGGCGGCGGAAGGTCGGGGCACTGGACGAGCTTCTGGAAGATACCCTTCCGCTGCGAACGACAAAAGACGGTGAACTTTTTGCACAGGTGATGGCGCTGGAAACAAAATACCGGGTCGTCCTCTACCTTTATTATTATGAAGGTTATTCGACCGCTGAAATTGCCCGGATGATCCATCTGAGCAAAACCGCTGTCACCACCCGGCTGCAAAGGGCACGGAACAAACTGAAAACCAATCTGGAGGGAGCAGGCTATGAAACAGCAGATCAATTCGGTTTATGAACAGATCCGGCTGCCCGCTCAGGCGTCTCAACGCATCCGGGCAGAACTGGAAAAGGAAGCATCGGAACTCATGGGGAAAGGAATGGAGAATATGAAGAGACAGAAAAATATCAGCGTCAGAAAAAAAGTGCTGGTCAGTGTGATCGCGGCTGCTGTCATCTGCGCCGTACCGGCAGGCGTTTATGCGGCATGGCATGGTGATATTATACAGTTTATATCCGGTGGCGGCAGAATTGCCCACTATGAGGATAATCTGCCTTCTGATGCTACACAGGAAGAAATGGAGGACTATCTGTCAGATATTCTCGATCAGGAAATGGCACAGGCAGAAAGTGATGTTGATGCCAGTGACAGCTATCTAAAAGTTGAAAACGGACGGCTGATTCTCAATCCTGACGGCGAAAAACTGGACATCACTGACAAACTCTCTGAAACCGAACCCTATATCCATACTGTTGAGCCCGGTGACGGTACTACCCATTACCTGATTATCGGCGGTACCATTGACAACTATGGACTTGCAGAATTCGTCCAGACCGACGATGGCCAATGGCAGGGCGGTTTCTCCAATAATGCAACAGGTGAATGGTACATTAATGGTGTTCAGCAGCTGAAACTTCCCTGGGCAGATATGATCATCCAGAATGAACAGCGGATGCAGGCGGAAAACAGTTCCAGCTCTGAAGGATAAACTGCTTTGGCTGTACAGCCAGCCTGATACAAAACCCCCGCGGACAAACCGCGGGGGTTTTTGTCGTTTTGTAGGATAGGACGGCGACGGACATACATTTGTAACAATATGTTTATCTGACAACCATTTACTGACTTCGACAGGTATGGTAGAATAAAGCTGAAAATCTCAAAAGCGAAAGGGGCGAACAGATTGTTCGGTTATATCCGGCCTTCCATCCGTGAACTGCGGGTCAGCGAATATGAAACCTACCGGGCGGTCTATTGCAGCATCTGCCACGCGCTTAAAGAACATTTCGGCCTGCTCTCCACCCTGTCGCTCAACTATGATTTTACCTTCGCGGCACTGCTGGGACTGGCTTTGCAGGATGATTTCCCGGGCTATGAACCTTTCACCTGTGCCGCTCACCCCCTCCGCAAACGCCAGCGGCTGAAAAATGAGGAAAATACTCTTCCCTACATCAGCGGTTGTGTCGTCTCGATGGTGCACGCCAAAGTCGCCGACAACATAGCTGATGCAAAGGGTATCAAAAGCGCCGCCTACCGGATGACCCTGCCGCTGACCGCGCGAGCTGGGAAAAAGGCCGACAGTCTGTTTCCTGTTCTCGCCGGTGTCTGCCGGGAGATGAACCAACAGCAGGCTGTGGTCGAGGCTAATCCCAATGCCGGGCTGGACGCGGCCGCTGAACCAAGCGCCCACGCCCTGTCCCAGATGATGGCGGCTTTATCGGAAGATGCAATGGAAAAGCGGATTCTCGAACGGTTCGGCTATCTGCTGGGGCGGTGGATCTACTTTATTGACGCGCTGGACGATCTGGAAGACGACTGCAAGGAAGGCGGGTTCAACCCGTTTCTCCGCAAATTTCAGGTCAGCGGCGAACTCTCCGGCCAGATAAAAGAACAGATTTTTCAATATGGCCGCGAACTGCTCAACATCACCGCCGCTGAAATGGCGGCAGCCTATGAACTGCTGGAACTGAAACGGTTCAAGGGAATCCTGGACAATATTGTTTACCTTGGTCTGCCCGCTTCGATGGAACGGGTCTTCAACGGTCGGAAAAACAAAGAATCCGAACCAAAAGAAGACCTCTCCCCGTCTTCGGTCAGCCTGACATAAATTTTTTTACTGCCCAACCGGGCGATTGGAGGAAAATATGCCTGAAAAAGATCCTTATCAGGTGCTTGGCGTCTCCCGTGACGCAACTGAAGAACAGGTCAAGGCCGCTTATCGCGAACTTGCCAAAAAATACCACCCCGACAACTACGCCGACTCCCCCCTTGCTGATGTCGCAAATGAAAAGATGCAGGAGGTCAACGCCGCTTACGACGCTATATTAAAGGATATCAAAAACCGCGGCAGCTCGTCGTCCTCTTCTTCTTCCTCTCAGGGTGGCTACAATGGTAACTACCAGGGCGGTTATCAGGGCGGCTACCGCCAGCAGAACACCGGATATGGCGGATACGGCGGGTTTGGCGGCCAGGGTTATGGCTACGGCCAGGCGTACGGCGCTTTTGCCGACGTCCGCCGGATGATCCAGCAAAACCGCCTTGTCGAAGCGGAAGAACTTCTGGACGGCACCCCCTCCGGCCGCAGGGACGGCGAATGGCATTATCTCAAGGGAACGATCTGTTATCAGCGCGGCTGGCTGGACGATGCCCGCAACCATTTTGGCGCTGCCTGCCAGATGAACCCGACCAACCCTGAATACCGCGCTGCCCTCAACCGGATGAACTGGCAGGGACACGGCGGCTACGGTGCGCCCGGCACCGGCTACCGACAGACGGGCGGTTATGGCAGCGGAATGGATGCCTGCAACTGCTGCGGTAATCTGCTGCTCGCCGACTGCTGCTGCGAATGTATGGGCGGCGACCTGATCCCCTGCTGCTGAGCGAGGCGGTCACAAAATGGGTTACAACAAATACAACGGCCGTAAAATGGCCCTGGGCGGAATTATGGCGGCGGTTTCAATCGTCCTGATGCTGCTGAGCGCAGTCGTCCCGACGATGAGCTACGGACTCCCGGCCCTGTGCGGGGTGCTGACGACGCTGGTCGTCATCGAGTGCGGTGATCGGACTGCACTTTTGATGTATGGGGCAGTCTCCATCCTGTCGTTGTTGCTGCTCCCGGCAAAAGAGAGCGCGGTGGTCTATCTGCTGGTCTTCGGATGGTACCCGGTCGCCAAAAGGCGGATCGAAAGCATCAACAAACCTGTACTGGAATGGGGGCTCAAGCTGGCGGCTGTTGCGATCCCGGTCGCTGTCGGTTCGGCTGTCGCGATCGCGATGTTTGGATTGGAAGCACTGTTCGGGGAGGATATAGCAGGATGGATGATCCCCCTGCTATATATCGCGGCCGCGGCTGTCTTCGTGGTGTATGATATCGCCCTCACCCGGCTGATCTCTGCCTACCTGAACGCCATCCGGCCGAAAATACTTCCCAGATGGTTCAGATAATCAAGGAGGAATTGCTTTGCTGCAAAAGAGGATGAAGGAACTGCGCCTGGAACGCGGCCTGACACAGAATGAACCGGCGGCAGTGCTGCGTACCTCCCGCGAAGCCTACTCGATGTATGAAAACGGCAAACGCCAGCTAAGCTGTCAGGCACTCGCACAGCTGGCGCAGTATTATGGCGTTACGACCGACTATCTGCTCGGTCTGACCAACGACCCGGAGGGCGCTCCACGGCTGACACCGGATGAGGAGACCCTGCTGGAACATTTCAGGGAATGCGACAAACGTGGAAAACGTACCGTCCTCCAGGCTGCTATCCAGCAGCAGAAGGAAAGCGAAATCCACTGACCAAAAACAAAACAGCCAGGTGCACAGCGTAAATGCCGTGTACCTGGCTGTTTCATTTTACCTGCGATCAGCAGATAGCCGGCTGATCAGCCGTTATAGGCAATCGCGCTGGCAATCTTGTCGGCAGCCTCCTGTCCGGCCAGCTGCGCAACCAGCGACAGGCCAAACGGAATCGCGGCTCCAAGGCCCCGTCCGGTCGTAATGTTGCCGTCGACGTCATAAGCATGGCCGGTGACATTTGCCCCGCCCAGCTTGTCTTCAAAGCCGGGATGCGAAGTCGCGTTGCGGCCGTCCAGCAGTCCCAGTCCGCCCAGCACGCTTGGAGCAGCACAGATCGCCGCAACCTTCTTGCCCTTCGCGGCAAACTCCAGCACCTTCTCCTTGACCAGCATGCTCTCGCCCAGATGGGTTGTTCCTGGCAGGCCGCCCGGCAGGAAAAGCAGGTCGGTATCCGCATAGGTGACCTCTTCCGCCAATGCGTCGGCTGTAACATGGATGCCGTGAGAACCTGTCACCTGCAGGCTTCCGGTGATCGACGCCAGCACAACTTCCACACCTGCGCGGCGCAGCAGGTCAGCAGGAATCAATGCTTCACACTCTTCATGGCCATCGGCCAGAAATACGACTACTTTGCTCATAATCAATACCATTCCTTTCCGCTTGCGTGCCATCCGGCACCCGTATACTGCTTTTATTATACCATGGTTGCCGGGAAGGTACAAGAGTTTCACAGATTTCACAGAAGGCTGCCGTTGTGTATTGACAGTTGTTACAAAAAAGGATACAATAAAAATGGATATTTGTAGTCATATTGGAATATGCTATCCAAAACAGAATGGAAGGTTGGGTGATCGAATTGCAGGCACAATGCGCTGAAGTGCAAAAATATTATGACGAAAATTCCCAGATGGAATGGGAACGGCTGGAACGCCACCCCTTTGAATTGCCGCTGACACTGTATATGATGGAAAAATATATCCGCCCCGGTGACCGGGTTCTGGATATCGGCGGCGGACCCGGCAGATATTCCATCCACTTTGCCAAAATGGGATGCGATGTCACGCTGGTCGACCTCTCGCCCGGAAATATCCGCTTCGCGCAGCAAAAGGCAGCGGAAGCGGGTGTAAAATTTGCCGCTTATGCTGCAAACTGTCTTGAACTGGACAAGCTCAATCTGGGTGAATTTGATCATGTGCTGCTGATGGGACCGCTCTACCATCTGAAGGAAGACGATGACCGCAAAAAAGCAGTTGAACAGGCGCTGCTCCAATTGAAAACCGGTGGGAATTTATATGCTTCCTTTATTCTGAACTTTGCAGGCGCAATCTACGACCTGAAAAACGGCGGCTATGTCGAACAGGATTTTGCAGATGGGACCCCGACGGCTGCTCTGATCGACGATATCCTCCAGGGCCGCGATTATATCGGTCCTTCGTTTTCCAGCACCAGATTCTCCCATCAAAACAATATCCTCCCCTTTATGGCACAGTTCCCGCTCACAAAGCTCCACCTGTTCGGTCAGGAAGGAATCCTCGCAATCAATGAACCGGAACTGATGAAACGCAGTGAAGGAGAAATCCGCTGCTGGATTGAAATTGCCAAACGTCTGCTGCAGGTCCCCGAACTGCTGGCGATGTCGGAACACGCAATGTACATCGGACAGAAAAACGGATGAAAGGATGATGTCAATGAAAACACAGATCGAAACCCCGCTCGCAAAGGAATTTATCACTTATGCGCTCGAACATGACGGGTGTGTCTTCGGCGAACCGGAGCACTTCCTCAAGGTTATGAAACACAACACCGGCTTTGTCGGCGGACTGACAAAATATGGCCAGGACCGCGCCGGGCTGGAACGCCGCAACCCGCTGATCGTCGCCCTCGGCGACAGTGTCACCGCCGGTCATTTTGAGATGCTGGTCAGAGATCCCGCTGATTTCCCCGCCTTTATCAAGGCCGGTAAGGCGGTCGAAGCAGTCGACGAACGGGAAAGCTATCCCCAGCGGTTTAGGGAGCGCCTCTCTGACCGCTACCTCGCAACCTCGGTCAGCATCATCAATTCTGGTATCGCCGGGGACAATATCCTCGGGATGGAGGCCAGACTGACCCGCGATGTCATCTCCCACAACCCCGACCTGACGCTGATCAACGGTTCCCTCAACTGGGGCCCTGATCTCGGAGACAACAGTGTCTTTGCCGGGGCATTGCGCAGGATTGTACGCCGCATCAAGCATGAAACGGTCTCGGATATCATCCTGCTGACCCCCAACATGCAGGACCTCTCCGGCAGCCCCTTCCCCGCCGGCGCACCGCTGGAAGAAAGAGTCGAGATAATCCGGCAGATTGCCAGAGAAGAAGATGTCTGCCTGGCGGATGTCTATAAAGTCTGGGAGGACTTTACCGCCCTTGGCCATCCTGTCCGCGGGCTGCTCGCAAATGGAATGAATCACCCGACGCCCGCCGGACACCAGGTATACGCAGAAGTACTGATGAAGTTCTTTGGATAACACAATTAATCTGAAAGTAAGGAAAGTTGCCATGCACAAAATTGTTGTTCTGGATGGATATGTCTTAAACCCCGGTGATCTCAGCTGGGCGCCGCTTGAAACTCTCGGAAGTGTCACCGTCTATGACCGGACGCCCGCTGAGCTGATTGTCCAGCGGATTGCTGACGCGGACATCGTCCTCACCAATAAAACCCCAATCACCCGCCAGACGCTGCTCGACTGCCCTAGCGTCCGGTATGTCGGCGCACTTGCGACCGGCTACAATACCATTGACACCGCCGCCGCCAAAGAGCTCGGCGTCGCAGTCACCAACGTCCCCGCCTATTCCACCAAGGCTGTTGCGCAGTTTACGATGGCACTGCTGCTGGAGGTCTGCCACCATGTCGGCGAACACAGCCGGGGAGTGATGGCAGGCGACTGGGTAAAGAGCGCTGATTTCAGCTACTGGAACTACCCGCAGACTGAGCTGGACGGAAAAACCTTCGGCATCATCGGGATGGGCCAGATCGGACAGGCGACAGGCAAACTCGCAGACGCTTTCGGGATGAAGGTGCTGTACAACGCCCATTCACCCAAAGAGCTGCCCTATCCGGCCGAATTCTGTCCGCTGGATGAGCTGCTCGCAAGGGCGGATATCGTCTCTCTACACTGTCCGCTGACAAGCGAAACGAACGGGATTATCAACCGGCAGTCTATCTCCCGGATGAAAAAAGGCGCCATCCTGCTCAACACCGCCCGCGGCCCGCTGGTCGATGAACAGGCGGTCGCCGACGCGCTCAGGGATGGCAAACTCGCAGGATTTGCAGCTGACGTCGTCTCCCGTGAACCGATGGCGGCGGATTCTCCGCTGCTGGGGTTACCCGGCTGTATCCTGACGCCTCATATCGCCTGGGCGTCCCATGCCGCAAGAGGACGGCTGATGGATGTGGCAATTGGCAATGTCTTTGCTTTCTGCGATGGAAAAAGGCAGAATCGGGTCGAATAAGCTGTAAAGCTGATATCCTTTGCAGATAAAAGATGAAAACCGTCTGTACAAAAATACTGTACAGACGGTTTTCAATTGCTTTAGATTCGAATTTGGTTAAAAATCAGAATTTTGCCTCTTTCAGGTAGTCCAGCACGCCCTGAATTGACTTTTCGACGTTGCCGGGGACAAACGGATTGTTCAGGCCGGCATAGTCCAGCGTCGCAAAGTACCCTCTGGTACCGCCGCTCCGGCAGAGTTTCAGATAACCGTCCCAGGCGGCCTTGTGGTCTTTCAGCATCCAGGTAAAGAACTGGAAAGCACAGGTCTGCGCCAGCGCATAATCGACATAATAGAACGGGTACATGAAGATGTGCTGCTTCTGCATCCAGAAACCGCCCTCTTCCAGGAACTCCTCTCCATCATAATCTCTCCAGGGAAGATACTTGCGCTCAATCTCGTGCCATACCTTGCGGTAATCCTTGCCGGACATCGCCGGGTTCTCAAACACTCTGTGCTGGAACTCGTCGACTGCACACATATACGGCATTACGGCCAGCGAGTCGATCAGGTGAATATATTTGTATTTCTCCGCTTCCTCTTCAAAGAACAGGTTCATCCACGGGAAGGTGAAGGTCTCCATCGACATCGAGTGAATCTCGTTGATCTCGGAGGTCGACCAGACACAGGCGTCGATCGGAATGCAGCGGGATGCGACAAATCCTTCAAACGCATGTCCGGCCTCGTGGGTCAGGACATCGGTATCGGCCGCGGTGCCATTGAAGTTGGAGAAGATAAAGGGCGCCTTCTCGGTCGGAAGAGTAGTGCAGTAACCGCCCAGCCGCTTGCCGGGACGGGTCTCAAGGTCGAACAGCTGATGCTCAACCATAAAGTCAAAGAATTCCTTGGTCTCAGGAGACAGCTCGCCGTACATCTTCTGGGCAGCTGCAACCATGAAATCGCGGTCGCCATGCGGGTTGGCGTTGCCCTCGGGGAAGAAGATCATCTCATCGTAATAATGCAGCTTGTCGACACCCAGCCGCTTGGCCTGCTGTGCGCGCAGTTCGGCAACGGCAGGGGTCACAACCTCCAGCACCTGTTTGCGGAATGCGGCTGCCTCTTCGGGTCCGTAGTCGGTGCGGCCCCTCTTGAGATAGGCAAACGGGATATAGCTGTCATACCCCATCTTTTTGGCCATCTGGACACGCAGCTGCACCATGCGGAAATAGACATCGTCCAGCTGGTCGGCTACGCCGGCGTACAGCTTCGCCCATTCATGGAATGCAGCCTTGCGCTCCTCCCGGTCGGTGCTCTCCATATGCCGCAGCAGTCCGTAGAAGTTGCACTCCTCGCCCATAAAGGTGACCTTACAGGTCGCGGCAATCCGGGAATACTCATCCACCAGCTGCGCTTCCTCGACCAGCTCTTCGGCAATCTCAGGGCTCTGAACCTTCTGGCGGTTCTCGGTCAGCACAAACAGCCGGTCGCCAAACTCCTCCGAAAACTCCTTGCGGTAAGGAGTGGACAGAAACGCTTCGTTCCATGCCTTCTGTGCAGGAATCAGGCCGGGCATCTCCCGGTTGAAAACCTTGCGTTCAGCCGAATAAAACGTGTCTTCGGTGTTCATGTCCGCGCGGATCGAGCAGATGGTCGACATCGTCGACAGCTCACGGCTGACATCCTGCTGTGCAAGGTAAACCTTGCGCATCTCCTCATAGGAGGCTGCTTTTTTCAGCTGATCGGTCAGTTCAAACAAGCGGTCACTGACTGCCTTGAAATCAGGGCGTGTATAGGTGAGTTCAGCAAAAGTTTTCAACGGGAATACTTCCTTTCCTCTATTATCATTCTGCGCCGGATGCGCAGGCTGACTTTATTATAGCACAATTGTATTGTTTTGTCACTCAAAAGCAGTGAATTACGCAAAATAATTCCAATCCCCTGCAAACCCCTTGCGGAAGCAGTTTTTGATATGATATAATAGATATGATTATACTGAAGGCTTGCAGGCCAATTGGAGGCAGTAACATGGAGTATGAAAAATCCTGCGGCGCGGTCGTCTTCCGCAAATATCACGGCAATACCGAACTGCTGCTGATCAAGCATACCAGCGGCGGGCACTGGTCCTTCCCCAAAGGCCATGTCGAGCCGGGCGAAACCGAACAGCAGACCGCTGTCCGGGAAGTCCTGGAGGAAACCGCTATCCACATCGACCTCTGTCCCGGTTTCCGGGAGGTTGTCTCCTACTCCCCGCGGCGGGAAGTTAAAAAGGACGTGATCTACTTTCTGGGCAGGGCGCGCAACTTCGACTTTGTCCCCCAGGCAACCGAAATCGCTCAGATCAAATGGGTCGAAATCAGTCTCGCTCACTCCTTCCTCTCCTACGACAATGACAAGCAGCTGGTCAACCGGGCAAGGCCGCTCATCCGTGAACTGATCTGATGGATGCGGCTGGTTTGTCTGCCCTTTGCGGTCATTTTTGGGAATATGTTGTAGTTTTTGACAAAACATCTTGTCAAAAATGTCCGCCAGGAGTATAATAAAGACGGAAGTTATCCCTTTATTTATATTCTTGTTTACAGCTGTTTTGAGCGGAGGGTCAGCCATGAAACTTATCGTTGCACCGGATTATGCCGGTATCTGTGAAAAGGCCGCGAACATCTTCGCGGATGAAATCCGCCGGAATCCCGCCTGTGTCCTCGGTCTCGCAACCGGTTCCACTCCTGTCGGCCTCTATCAGCAACTGATCCGCCGTTATCAGGATGGAACACTTGATCTCTCCCATGTCCAAACCTTCAATCTGGACGAATACTGCGGGCTTGCGGGTGACCACCCTCAGAGCTACCGCTGGTTCATGCAGAAAAATCTGTTTGACCATGTGAATATCCCCCCGCAGCAGACCCATATTCCTTCGGGTATCGCGGATGACCCCGAAGAGGAATGCCGCCGGTATGACGCGCTGATCGAAAGCTGCGGTGGCATTGACATCCAGCTGCTCGGTATCGGCCACAATGGGCATATCGGTTTTAATGAGCCCGACGACCACTTCCCGGTCGGCAGCCATCTGACCCGTCTGACCGATAGCACCATTCAGGCCAACTCCCGCTTCTTCGCTTCAGAAGATGAGGTTCCGACCCATGCGATCACAATGGGTGCCGGCAGCATCCTAAAGGCAAAAAAGATTCTGCTGATGGCTTCCGGCCAAGGCAAGGCTGAAATCCTCTGCCGGTCGATGACTGGGCCGGTGACGCCGGCTGTCCCCGCATCGGTCTTACAGCTGCATCGGGATGCTGTCATCCTCGCGGATGAAGCCGCTGCAAGCCTGCTTTGCAGGATCATTCCGCCATCGGAAGAATGACAATGGATTCCCCCAGTGCACAACACAACATTTACATACAAAAGAGGCGTTCCCATCTGAGCGGAACGCCTTTTTTTCGTTTCTACTATTTCATTCACTTCACTGCGCTGTTGTGGGCCAGCTCTTCCTGTTTCATCTTACGATAAACGGTGCACATCATCGTCACAAAGCAGGCAAGTCCACCGGCAAAGTTGGAGATCGGCTCGGCCATGAAGACGCCGGTTACCCCCAGCCCGCCAATATAGGGCAGAATAAAGGTGAGCGGTACCACAATGATCGCTTTTCGCAGCAGCGAAAAGAATACCGCCTGCCGCGACTTGCCCAGGCCGACAAATACCGCCTGTCCGCTGACCTGAAAAGCCATCATAAAAAAGCCAAAGAAGAAAATTTTCAGGCTTTCAATTCCATTCTCCAGCAGCGAGGCGTCGCTTGAAAACATCCGAATGAAGACCCCGGGAATCAGCATGACAATAATCCATGCCACAACGGTATAAATGATCGTTACCGCCGTCGTAAACCGCACCCCCTGCCGGACACGCCCGTATTCCTTCGCGCCGTAGTTGAAGCCGAGTACCGGCTGGGAACCATGGGTAATGCCGTTGAGCGGCAGCATGAAAATTTCCCGCACCGAATTGAGTACCGTCATGATCGCAATGTAACTGTCTCCGCCGAAGATGCCCAGCATCCGGTTGCAGGCAATCTGGGTCAGGCCATTGGTGACCGACATCGTAAACCCCGAAAGCCCCAGCCCGGTGATCCGGCCGATCAGCCGCCAGTCCGGCCGCAGCGACCGCACCTCCAGCCGGAAGAGCGCCTTTTTGCCGGTCAGAAAACGCAGCACCCAGGCTGCCGACACAAACTGGGAGATGACCGTCGCAATCGCGGCACCCTGTACCCCCATGTCCAGCAGAAAGATAAACACCGGGTCGAGTACAATATTGATGACCGCCCCCACCAGAACCGTCAGCATGCTGGTCTTGCCAAAACCCTGGGCGCTGATGAAGCTGTTCATCCCCACCCCAATCATGACAAAGATCGTTCCCAGCAGATACACCGACAGGTAGGCGGCTGCATAGGGGTAGGTGTCATCGCTCGCGCCGAACAGATAAAGCACCGGCTTTTTGAACACCTCGCACAGGACCATCAGCACGACTCCGGTCGCAACCAGCATCAAAAAGGAATTGCCCATGATCCTTTTGGCGCGCTCTTCATTGCCTTCCCCGCGTGCAATCGAACACAGCGGCGCGCCCCCGCTCCCAAACAGATTGGTAAACGCGGTAATGACCGTAATAATCGGGAAGGTCAGCCCCACCCCCGTCAGCGCCAGGCTGGACGCTCCCGGCAGATGACCAATGTAAATCCGGTCGACAATGTTGTAGCAGAGCTGTACCAGCTGTGCCACCGTCAGCGGAATGGACAGGGAAAGAATGTTTTTCCAGACGGCACCTTTGGAAAAATCATTCTTTCCGGCAGCAGCCTGTGGCATAAGATCATCGCACTCCTTTGTCAAAATAGTTGCAGTTGCAATGATGCGATTATACCATAATTTTACATTGCTGTCAAACATCGGACGTTTCTTATGGATAAAAGATGACAATTATGACCAATTTTGGATATAGTTTGCGATTGTCTGAAAATTAGGTGAATTGTAGGTGAA
>DVLN01000004.1 GCA_018715465.1 Candidatus Faecivivens stercorigallinarum
TTTATCTGAGAAAAAATTTCTGTTTGGGCGAATAAAATGTTAATCTGTCAGGCTGAAATTCTCTGTGTCCCGGAGGGTGAACTTTTCCCGCAGCGAGGGCGACAGATAGATATTCCCGTTTTCATCGACGAGAATCACCTGATAGTCTGTCTCCTCCAGGTGACTGGATGCCTCTTCCAGCCCCTGCATGTAAAGAATACTCGACATCGCGTCCGCTAAAAAGCCGTCTTCACTCAATACTGTCACCGCCAGAAGATCGCTTTCTGCCGGATATCCGGTCATCGGATCCAGCAGCCCCGACTCAGCGTCCGCTGTGCAGATCACCAGATCATCTGCCTGCAATACGGCGTAATGTTCCCCGTCATTCGTCAGCGGATTCAGCAGACCAAGGGTAAACGGTTTTCCTTCTCCACCTTTGACGCCGGTCATCGCCGCCGCGCCGTCCATCGCCACCAGCCCGCCGTCAATCCCGGACGTCTGGTATTCTTCCAGTACGGCCTGCACCGCCATCCCCGGCAGCACAGCACCCATGTCCACCGAGATTCCCGGCCGGTCAATACCTGCCGACATCTCCTCATCCGACAGCGAAACCAGCTCCCATCCGGTACAGGTCAGCGCCCAGCTTACCTGATCGGCAGTCGCTTCACCTTCCGCCCAGACCGATGTCAGTGCCCCGATCGTTGGGTCAAACAGTCCGCCTGTTTCCTCTGCCAGGTCAAACGCACGCCGGATGATGGCATAGTCTTCTTCCGCCAGCACCGACGGTTCCAGTCCTGCCGAAGCCGCAATCTGCCCAGGGACAGAATCCAGACTGTCTCCCCAGAGGGCAGCATATTGATAGAGAAGATTGTTTGCTGCATCAATCGTTTCGGCGGCGTCGCTGCCGTAGACTGACTGGCTGACCGTAAGGCCGGAAATTTCCTGGCTGGAGGTATACTCGACCGGTGTTTCGGGAACACTGATGGAAACATCGCTGTCGCGGGGCTCGCCGGGCGCGACAGCCTTGGTATAAAACAGAACGCCTGCGGTCAGAATCGCCGCGGCTATCAGATAAATCCGCAGAGTTTTTATCATCGTAAGCCTCCTCTTTATTCAGTTCAAGGATAGAGGATTTTCACGCGGATGTCAAGTCCTCCCGGCGTTGTGGAAAGGATGGCGATATGGATTGATCAGCAGATGGAGATGGACAGGGCTGAAGGCCGGATATCTTCTCTTATTTGCGGTGTGCTGCTTTCTGCCGGCGCTGATGACCGGATGCAGTCCGGCTGATTACCGAGACGGCAGCTACCGGGCAGAAGCGGCCGATTTTGACCAGAGCGGCTGGAAGGATTATGTGCAGCTGACGGTCTCAGGCGGCAAGGTGACAGAGATCGAATATGACGCGCTCAACCGGGAGGATGGCCGCAAAAAAAGTGAAGACCTTGCCTATCAGCAGCAATATCGAGACGCCGGATTGGGCACAGATCCTGCCGACTATACCGTCCGGCTGGAGGATTCCTACCTTGAATGCCAGAAGAGCAGCAGCGTGGATTCGGTCTCCGGCGCGACTGTCTCGACAGGACGGTTCAAACAGCTGACCGCTGTACTGGAAGAGCGGATGCAAAAAGGGGAGACCGGCAGTGTGGCGGTAGCGGTCAAGTAAATACGGGCGAATGGCGGGAAACTGCCGTTCGCTTTTTTGGTGCAGAAAAACAGCGGGAGGATATCTCCCCCCGCCTTGCTGATGCCCTACTGATTTAGTCTTCGCTTCCCCGGAACAGCAGCGATATGCACCACAGACCGGCGATACCGACCAGCGTAAAGATAATCCGGGAAATGATCCCCGACATCCCGCCAAACAGCGCGCCGACCAGATCATACTGAAACAGCCCGACGCTGCCCCAGTTCAGGCCTCCGACAATGAGCAGAATGAGCGCGATTCGATCAATCCAATTCATAATAAACCTGGCCTTTCCTTCCATTATTTTTTGAAAACTCTGGTGGCGGCCGGGCGCGGCCGTTCCCAAAAAATTTTCAAATCCAGTATGCCCCCTTCTTTCCTTTTTTATTCGGTTGTGGTATAATCTATTTGATTATGTCGCTTTCGGCGGTCTGGCCGGGCGGCTGGACAGAAAGGAATGACCATCATCATGCAAACATGGCAAATCGTTTTGATTGTGATTGGCGTAATTGCCGTCGTGATCTGTGCTGCGGTGTGCGGTTGGCTGCTGGTAACTGCCCAGCAGCGGAAGAAGGGGGTTCTCGCGCTGGAAAAGGTTTCGGGCAAGCTCAGCCGTTTCGCGGGAATACGCAGTTTTAAAGTGCTCAGCGATGTCACCCTCAAGACCGGCAAAAAGGACACGGTGACAATTGACCGGGTGCTGATCACCTTTAATCATGTAATTCTTTTTAAGGTACAGAGTGAGTATGATACGGTTTATGGCGATGCCAAGGACCCGACCTGGGTCTCGGTACGGACCGACCGCAAGACCAACGACACCATTTCCAAGACGGTTTTCGACAACCCGTTCCGGGAAGCACAGCGGGCAAATGATGCGGTGCGCCGGCTGCTGACCCAGCATAAACTCGGCAAGGTGCAGACGGAATTTTATGTTGTATTTGGCGATCCGAAGGTCAATCTGTCGATTGGCAGAGGAATGCCGGTGCTGAATCTGAAGGCGCTGGGGCAGCTGTTATCCCGCTCCAAGTATTCGGAGGACGGCCCGGTCGACGTTGCCGAGGTTGCAAAATTGCTTTCCAACGGCTGATCTGACAGAGAAACGGAGACGGACACCCATTGCCGTTCTCCGTTTTTTTGGTGCACGCAGTTAGAATAGCAATATGTCTGCATGTCGTTCGGATTGTCGGGATGGGTATAGATGCAGGCCGTTCCCCGAACAGGGCTCAAACGAAGGATGGATTTTTATGGAAAGAAAAACAGTGAATGTAGTGGCGGCGATGATCGAGCAAAACGGCAGGCTGCTAATCTGCCGCCGTCCCGAGGGAAAGGCGCTGGCCGGGATGTGGGAGTTTGCGGGCGGCAAAATTGAACCCGGCGAAACTCCTGAGCAGGCGCTGGTTCGGGAATGCCGGGAAGAACTCGGTATCACGGTTGCCCCGCAGTCCCTCTTCGCTCAGGTCGAATTTGACTATCCAGCCATTCACCTCAGCATGCAGGTGTATACCGCTGTGATCACCGATGGGACACCGAAGCGGCTGGAGCATATGGACATCCGGTGGGTTCTGCCGGGAGAACTGGACGGCTTCACTTTCTGTCCGGCTGACCGTGGGATTCTGGACAAAATCACCGCTGAACGGGGGAATGAATCATGCAGCTGACGGCAATTATATGCGGCTTTTTCGGAACAGGTGCAAAGGCGGAGCTGTATTCGCTGTCGCTGTTCCATCTGGATGGCGACCAGGTGCGGCGGTATGGCTCGCTGGTCAGCACCTCCCAGACCCCGCCTGCACGCCAGCTGGAACAGGCAGGATTGACCCGTGAACAGTTGGAGCAGGCACCTGAGCTGGAACAGGTCTGGGGGGAGGTGCGGCGGTATTTTACCCACAGCCTTGTCATCTGTACCGCAAATGAAGCTGCTGTCCTTTCGGGGGCACTGGAACGGCGGGGGATGTATCCCCCTGTGATGTTTACCCTCAGCATCCGGGAATTGGCAAAGGCCGCTGGTCAGACCCTCGGAGAGATGGATCAGCCGGAACAGCTGGCTGATGCTTTCCGGCTGCTGCGCAGGCAGTACCGTGACTGGGAGACCTGCATCGGGATGATCAAACCGTCGCTGCCGGTGCGCAAAAAACGCGCCTATACCTTTTTTGACTGTGAGACAGCCGACTCAACCGGTCAGATCTGTTCGATCGGACTGCTGCATCAGGACAGCGACGGCAAAATGACCGAGTATTATTCGCTGGTCAACCCTGAACGTCCGATGCAGAAGGAAAATATCACGATACATGGTATCACCGATGAGATAGCAGCTCAGGCCCCAATTTTCCCGGAGGTGTGGAAAGAGATCCGGCACTGGTTCGAAGGCAGTGTATTGGTCGCGCATTCCGCGTCGGCCGCCGATCTGTTTTTCCTCAAGTCGACGTTGGCCAGTTATCGGCTGGAGCTGGGGGAGGTCGAGTACATCTGCACCTGCCGTGCGTCGCAGAAACTGCTGCCGCGGCTGGAGAACCACCGGCTGAACACCCTGTGCGCCTATTACAACATCCCGCTCGACCATCACAACGCCCTCAGTGATGCGCGGGGATGCTACCGGCTGTTTGTTGAGCTGGGCAAACTGCGGGATATGGACACCTTTATCTCCCGGTACGACCTTTCCCCGTCACGCAGTCAACGCCCTGTCCGGCGTAAGTCTGGGCGTGGGCTGCCCAGTGAGTATTACAGCCACCCTGATTCGGTCGATTTTTCGGCACCGTTTGCGGTTACAGGAGATTTCCGCAACGGCAGCAGGGAAGAGGCAGAGGATAAAATACGTGCCCTTGGTGGAGTGGTCCGCAGTTCGGTGACCAAATCGGTGAAATATCTGGTTGTCGGCAGTCTTGGCAGTGACCGCTGGGTCCGAGGCTATGGAAATAAGGTCGGCAAGGCGCGGGAACTGGGCGTCCCCATCCTGTCGGAAAGCGATTTCTGGAAAGCGGTTCGCGCCGCGGAAAAAAATGACGGGAAAGCGTAAAATGGATACCGTTGAGGAACAGCATATTGTCATCATGTTGGCTCGGGTTTCAAGCCTCCCTCTTGAGGGAGGTGGCACCGCTTTGGCGGTGACGGGGGGAGTAAACGGGCAGTGAAGCGGCGTTCGTTTGCTGAGCATCCAGAGCGGGGAGAATATTGGCATCAAGTCAGCGCGGACACCGCGCCCCGCTGGGGTTCCCCGCCGCGGACAAGGGAGCGCAGGCTCTGCGCCTTTCAGAATATGAAAAAGTCTTAACCCCCATTGTGATCGTTTTGGCTCCATGCTATAATGCAAATATATTCTTGATTGGGGGAATCTTTGTGGTTTCATTCTTACTGGCAATTATCTATCTGTCTTTTATCAGCCTCGGACTGCCGGACGGGCTGCTGGGGGCGGCCTGGCCGAGTATGCAGCCGGATATGGGCGTTTCTGTTGGCGCTGCCGGTGCGGTCTCCATGACCATTGCAGGCTGCACCATCATTTCCAGCCTTGCAAGCGACCGGCTGATCCGCCGTTTCGGTACCGGTCTGGTCACTGCTGTCAGCGTCGCAATGACCGCCGCTGCACTGATCGGATTTTCGATGACGCGGGAATACTGGATGCTGTTTTTGTGGGCGCTGCCGTATGGATTGGGCGCTGGCAGCGTCGACACGGCACTGAACAACTTTGTCGCGCTTCACTACGAGGCGCGTCACATGAGCTGGCTGCATTGTATGTGGGGACTCGGCGCGACCGCCGGTCCGTATGTGGTGGGCTTTTGTCTGACCAACGGAATGGGCTGGCCAGCGGGTTACCGTACCATCGGCATCGTGCAGTTTCTGCTGACGGCTGTGCTGTTTTTCTCTCTGCCCATGTGGAAAAAGAAGATCACCGCGCAATGGGACGGCGAAAAGGTTGAGGGACGTACCCGCTCAATTCGCGAGATTCTGACCATGCCCGGTGCCAAACAGGTGCTGATCGCTTTTTTCTGTTACTGTGCGGTTGAGACGACGACCGGACTGTGGGGCAGCAGTTATATGGTTGGTTACCGCGGGATTTCCCCGGAGAAGGCCGCAGCCTGGATTTCGCTGTTTTATCTTGGGATTACCCTCGGGCGCGGCGGCTGTGGATTTATCGCCGGGCGGCTGTCCGACCGGGCGTTGATACGGCTGGGCGAGGGAGTAATTTTGACCGGGCTGGTGATGGTCATTCTGCCGGCACCGGAACTGGTTCTATGTACCGGATTGCTGCTGGTCGGGATTGGCTGTGCGCCGATCTATCCCAGCATCATCCATTCCACCCCTGACAACTTCGGACGGGACGCTTCCCAGTCAATCATGGGCGTACAGATGGCGAGTGCTTATGTCGGCTCTACCTTTATGCCTCCGATCGTTGGAGCGGTGGTTGGAAAATTTGGGATGTGGCTTTACCCGGCGATCCTGCTTGGAATCGCTGTGGCGATGCTGCTGATGACCGAATGGCTGCGGCGGATTAAAAGCAGAGAAGGCTGTACGGTTTCCGCTCAGATGAATTGATAACAGAAGATGATCTTCACGCGGCAGGAAATGTCCGTCCGCCTGGAGGTCATCTTTTTATCTTCCAAAAGAACAGGATGTGTTTTGATGATAAAAGCTGGCTATATCCAGTATAATGTTTCCCGCAGTCTGGATGAAAATATCTGCATGGTGGAACATCAGCTGCACGGATTTGAAAATGGACTGGCAGTATTGCCGGAGCTTTGCGGTACCGGATATCTTTTCCCGGATAAAAAGGCGCTGGCAGCGGTTGCCGAACCGGTTCCCGGCGGCGGTATGCTGTGAGGTGCAGCCGGTTCAGATGACCGGGAATGTGATCTGCCGCGATTTCCGAGCCGAGATCGCACGGCATGATGGCAGATGTTCAGCGGGAGGGGAGCAGTAAAAGAGCCTGTATGAAAAAGATTGGAAATGCAATTAAATGGATGGCTGGTATTTTATTGGTGATTTTGCTGTGTGCGGTAGGATGTATCTGGTATGCAGTAAAAATCGAACCGTACATGGTCAGGACAAAAGAGCTTGCGCTGGATACCAGCCTGTCGGAGCCGCTGACCATTGTGCAGGTTTCGGACATTCAGATCAGCGAAAATTATACCATCCATCATTTTCAGAAAGTGGTCGACAGAATTATTAGCCTGGAACCGGATATCCTGCTGTTTACCGGTGATTTGTACGAAAATTACGCGGCATACCATGATAATGAAAATCTTGTCTCCCAGCTTTCACAGATTCAGCCGAGATATGGTAAATTTGCGATCTGGGGAAACCGTGACTACGGCGGCGGTGCAGTACGTCAGTACCAGCAACTGATGGAGGCGTCCGGGTTCTATCTGCTTCAAAACGAGGGCGTGACTGTTACAACTGACAGTGGCGAACAATTGCTTCTGGCTGGGTTGGATGACGCGCTTTTGGGAGAACCGGATTTACAGCCGGTAATTGCGCAGTATTCGCCGGACAATTACCCCTGCTCTATTTTGATGATACATGAGCCCGATCTGGCTGACCAGTACGCGCAGGATGGTTTTGACTTGATGCTGGCAGGACACAGCCATGGCGGTCAGGTAGACGTACCATTTTTGCCACCGCTTACAACCTCTCTGGCAGAAAAATATCAGAAGGGACTTTACCAGCTGAATGATGATACGGCACTGTATGTGAATTGTGGTATCGGGACTTCCCATTATCCTGTTCGGTTTGGTGTTCCGCCGGAATTAACGGTGTTTTGCCTCAATCCGAGGTCAATCAATAACTGATGTTCATGATCATTGGTTGCAAACAGATCGGAAAATAAAATTACATCGCATAGCGTCTTTGTCTTTCATGAAGATGGTGGGATTCGCTCCGCCTGCGGGCGGGCCAGGTCGCAGCTCTGACAGCCCACCGGGCTGTCATTCAGTACTGCTCCCGTTCGAATCCCATACGAACGTTTTACAGATGAAAAAAGAGGTACCATGCCAAAACATAGTACCTCTTTAATGGCGGAGATGGTGGGATTCGAACCCACGTGCCATTTTACTGACAAAACGATTTCGAGTCGTTCTCGTTACGACCACTTCGATACATCTCCATATAAAGCTGTTTAACACAGCTTTTATAGTATAGCACACCTGACAGGATTTGTCAAATGTTTTTTGAGCTTTTCTTTTGGGAAAATCACCAATAATTCGCCGCAAAAATATTCGAACAAATCATTCAAACAGCCTTGAATGCGGCGAAAATTTGTGTTATACTGAGCGTAATGATGGAATTATGAATCTCTGCGGAAGGAGTGGACAAATTGAAGAAAAGGGGTAAACTTTCGATGGAGACCATCCTCCGTCTGCGCGGTCAGATTAGCCAGCAGCCCGGCTTTCAGCCTGACGATCAGCCGAACAGTCAGCCTGAGAAACGAACGGACTGTCAAATTGACTCTCAGCACAATGCCTCGAAAGGGCAACAGGATGTCAGCCACGAATCCGACATTGCCTGGCAGGTGGATATCCCGTTTCAGGCGATTCAATATATGCCCCCTGAAATTCAGGCGATCTGGCGGGGAGAAGAGTCGACCATGTCGGTCCCCGGTGTCGGCAGTATTGCCGCCGGCAGGAGTCAGCAGCGGGAGGCGCAGGATTCGGCGGTCATTATCGCCCATCTGTTGGATGCTCTGCCGGAGGAGGATTCGGGCGGTGGGCAGGCGGTCGATCTGGACAGCGTTCTGACCGTCCCGGAGAATGAAGAAGCGGATGACGAGGATGACCTAATTCCCGAACCTGAACAGCCGCAGCCGGAGGGACCGCCGGAATATGACGACACGCTGGTGTACACTGCCGGGCGCAGTGAGATTTCTCAGCACCGGGAGGAGTATGTCCGGTATTATCTGGCCAACCGTTTCTCCGGCTTTAAAAACGATCAGGTTCTGGAAATGCTGCTGCATTTCGCCTTTCCCCAGCGCAATACCGCGCTGCTGTCGGAAAGTCTGATGGAACGGTTTGGGAGTCTTCATGGTGTTCTCGGTGCTGGGGTTGATCTGCTGATGGCGGTCGATGGGATGACCCGTCACGCGGCGGTGCTTCTGGACATGGTATTGCAGGCCGCGCAGCGGGCGATCGAGGAACAGAACAGTGTCAATGATCTGCTCAATACCGACGAGAAGGTCGGGGAGTTTTTGCTGCGCAAGTTTTATGGGCTGACGACTGAGACCATCTATCTGCTTTGTCTGGACAACAACTGCCGTCTGGTCAGCTGTACCGAGCTGGCGCAGGGCAGTTCCAGCACCGCGCGGGTCAGCGTCCGCAAAATCTGTGAAACGGCGATTATCTCCAAATCTCCGAATGTGATTCTTGCCCACAACCACCCCGGCGGACGGGCCTATCCCTCCGGCGAGGATATCCGGGCAACCAGCCGGCTGCAAGGGCTGCTCAAGATGGTGGACATTGACCTGGTTGACCATTTTATTATCGCGGGCAACAACTGGAAGTCGATGGCACAGATGGGGGAACTGTCGGTAACCCGTGTCTCCGACAGGATGATTGAGCACTGAACGGGCGATCTCTGTACTTTTGCGGGCGGATATGGTATAATCTGTTGGAATGCGGGCACTGCCCGGCAAAATGACCGCTGTACGGCCTTTAAGGAGGTAAAACCGGATGGATTTTAAACTGCATGCTCCATACCAGCCGACCGGGGACCAGCCGGCTGCAATAGCAAGCCTGGTTGCCGGTCTGCGCGCCGGTGACAGGGAACAGACCCTGCTGGGTGTTACCGGTTCCGGTAAGACCTTTACAATGGCCAATGTCATCGCGCAGATCAACAAGCCGACGCTGGTACTTGCCCACAACAAGACGCTGGCTGCTCAGCTCTGTTCCGAGTTCAAGGAGTTTTTCCCTGAGAACGCGGTCGAGTATTTTGTCTCCTATTATGATTATTACCAGCCGGAGGCGTATATCCCCGGTTCGGATACCTATATCGAGAAGGACTCGGCGATCAATGATGAGATCGACAAGCTCCGCCATTCGGCGACCTGTGCACTGTCCGAACGGCGGGACGTTATTATTGTCGCGAGTGTATCCTGTATCTATTCGCTCGGTTCGCCGGTCGATTACAAAAGCATGGTCATTTCACTGCGGACCGGTATGGAACTGCCGCGTGACCAGCTGCTCCACCGGCTGATTGAGCTGCAATACGACCGCAACGACATTTCCTTTACCCGTACCAAGTTCCGGGTACGCGGCGATACCGTCGAGATCTTTCCGGCAGGCAGCGGTGAAACGGCGATCCGCGTGGAATTCTGGGGGGACGAAATCGACCGGCTGAGCGAAATCAACCCGCTGACCGGTGATGTGCGCGGGGTGGTGTCCCATGTCGCGATCTACCCGGCGTCCCATTTTATCACCCCGCGGGAAAAGCTGGTGACCGCGATTGAGAACATCCAGACCGAGATGGAAGACCAGATTCGGATGTTCAAGTCGGAGGGCAAGCTGTTGGAAGCACAGCGGATTGAACAGCGGACCAAATATGATATGGAGATGCTGGAGGAGATCGGTTTCTGCAAAGGCATCGAGAACTATTCCCGCGTGCTGGAAGGACGGGCGCCGGGGTCGACTCCGCATACCCTGCTCGACTATTTTGACAAGGATTTTCTGCTGTTTATCGACGAGTCGCATGTCACCGTCTCACAGGTGCGGGGGATGTTCAACGGCGACAGAGGACGCAAGCAGGTGCTGATCGACTATGGGTTCCGGCTGCCATCGGCGCTGGATAACCGGCCGCTTAACTTTGACGAGTTTAAGGAAAAGCTGGATCAGGTGATCTATGTTTCGGCAACCCCCGGCCCCTATGAACGGGAACACAGCGTCAATTTTGCCGAACAGGTCATCCGTCCGACCGGGCTGCTTGACCCGGAAGTGACCGTCAAGCCGGTTGAAGGACAGATCGACGACCTTGTCACCGAAATCAACGCCCGCACCGCAAAAGGGGAACGTGTGCTGGTCACAACGCTGACCAAAAAGATGGCGGAGGATTTGACCGAGTACCTGAACGGGCTGGGAATCAAGGTCCGGTATATGCACCATGATATCGACACCATCGAGCGGATGGAGATTGTCCGTGACCTGCGGTTGGGAAAATTTGATGTTCTGGTCGGCATCAACCTATTGCGGGAAGGTTTGGACATCCCCGAAGTCAGTCTGGTGGCGATTCTGGACGCCGACAAGGAAGGTTTTCTGCGGAGCGAGACGTCGCTGATTCAGACGATTGGACGTGCCGCCCGTAATGCGAACGGGCATGTCATCATGTATGCCGATTCGGTCACCCCGTCGATGGAGCGGGCATTGGATGAGACCTACCGCCGCCGCAAAATTCAGATGGCGTATAATAAGGAACACGGGATTACGCCTAAGACAATCGTTAAATCGGTCGCGGAGATTCTGGAGATTTCCAGCCGCGACACAATCGACAAGAAGGGCCGCAGGCTGTCCGATCAGGAAAAGCAGAAACTGATCAAGGCCTATACTGCCGAGATGAAGCAGGCTGCCAAGCTGCTTGAATTTGAGCAGGCGGCACTGCTGCGTGATAAGATTGCGAAACTGCGGGAAGAGCTTGGCGGCGTGTCGCCGCGGACTTGATGCCGATGCTGTACCACGCTCCGGGTGCTCAGCAGACGAATGTAGTCGGCACGCACCCGTGTACGGAAATGTAAAAGCGGGCAGTGTGTCGAGAAAAATACTGTGAGTAGCTATTTGGGTATATGGTTTGTTGGAAAGGATGGAAAAACAATGCAGTATGTTCCGGTGCCGCATTCGGCGGTATTTGCGCCGGGTTCGCTGGCGCGGTATAAATATGTCGTGATGTTTGCACAATATCAGGGGAAGTGGCTTTTCTGCCGGCACAAAAAGCGCTCGACGATTGAGACTGCCGGCGGGCATATTGAGCCGGGCGAGACCCCGTTGCAGGCGGCAAAGCGTGAGCTCTGGGAGGAGACCGGCGCGGCAAAATTCAGTATACATGAATTGTTTGATTATGCAGCCGAAGATAACGAAGGCGCTGCAACCGGCGTGGTTTTTCTTGCTGAGATTGAAGAGCTTGGGGAACTTCCGGCAGATTTCGAGATGGCCGAAAGAAAGCTGTTTGACCGGCTGCCGGATGGGACAGACATATGGACGTATCCCACGATTGTTCCTGAACTGATTGCCAAACTGCGGGAAATGGGATACCAATAAAAAGAGAGCACACGCAGTGTGCCGTCTCAAACTGTCCACCCGAAGGAAAAGTGGAGGATATTGAATGAATGAAATTGTGATTCGGGGTGCCAGGGAACATAACCTCAAAAATGTCGACCTGACCATCCCGCGCGACCAGCTGGTCGTCTTTACCGGACTGTCGGGGTCCGGCAAATCGTCGCTGGCTTTTGATACAATCTACGCCGACGGCCAGCGGCGCTATGTCGAAAGCCTGTCTTCCTATGCCCGGATGTTCCTCGGGCAGATGGAAAAACCCGATGTCGACTCGATTGAGGGCCTTTCTCCCGCAATCTCCATCGACCAGAAAACCACCAGCAAAAACCCCCGTTCGACGGTCGGCACCGTCACTGAGATTTATGACTACCTGCGGCTGCTCTATGCCCGTATCGGCATCCCGCACTGTCCCGTCTGCGGCCGTGAGATCCGCCAGCAGTCGGTTGACCAGATGGTCGATCAGCTGCTATCTTACCCGGAAAAGACCCGGCTGCAAATTCTTGCTCCGATTGTCCGCGGGCGTAAGGGCGAACATGTCAAGCCGCTGGAATCGGCAAGAAAGAGCGGTTTTGTCCGGGTGCGGATTGACGGGATTATCTACGACCTGTCGGAAGAAATCAAGCTGGAGAAAAACAAAAAGCATCATATCGAGATCGTTGTCGACCGGCTGACCGTGTCGGAATCCATCCGTTCCCGGCTGACCGACTCAATCGAGACGGCGCTTTCGCTGGCGGACGGGCTGATGATCGCCGATGTGGCGGGGGAGGATATCACCTTTTCCCAGTCCTATGCCTGCCCGGAACATGGGATTTCGGTCGGGGAGCTGGAGCCGCGGATGTTTTCGTTCAACAACCCGCAGGGTGCCTGCCCGAAATGTACTGGTCTCGGAACCTTTATGAAGGTTGACCCGGCACTGGTTGTCCCGGATGAGTCGCTGTCCATCAAAGGCGGCGCGATCAAGGCGTCGGGATGGTATATCGGCGATTCGGGGACGATTGCCCAGATGTATTATGAAGCACTCGGCGAACATTACGGCTTCACGCTGGATACCCCCTGGAAAAAGCTGACCCGTCCCCAGAAGGACGCGGTCCTCTACGGCACCAATGGTGAGCGAATCCATATGGTCCGTCAAAAGGAGTACGGCACCGGTGCCTATGACACCGAATTTGAAGGGGTTATCAACAACCTGGAACGGCGTTTCCGCGAAACCCAGTCCAACTGGATTCGGGATGAGATTACGCAGGTTATGTCCAGCGTTCTTTGTCCCGACTGTCACGGTGCCCGTCTGAAGCCGGAATATCTCGCTGTCACAGTCGGCGGTATCAATATCAACGATTTCTGCCGGATGTCGGTTACAGAAGCGCTGGAGTTTATTGATGACCTTCAGCTTTCCGAACGTGACCGGATGATTGCCGGACAGATTTTGAAGGAAATTCGGGCCCGTCTCGGATTTTTACAGTCGGTCGGCCTGGAATACCTGACCTTGTCCCGGTCGTCGGCAACCTTGTCGGGCGGCGAGAGCCAGCGCATCCGGCTGGCGACCCAGATTGGGTCCAGCCTGGTCGGGGTGCTGTATATCCTCGACGAGCCGTCTATCGGCCTGCATCAGCGGGACAACGACAAGCTGCTCGCGACCCTCAAGCGGCTGCGGGATATCGGCAACACGCTGATTGTTGTCGAGCATGATGAGGATACCATCCGGGCGGCGGATTATATCGTCGATGTCGGCCCCGGCGCGGGCGTGCATGGCGGCGAGATCGTCGCGGCCGGCAGTTTGCAGGATATTATCAACGAACCCCGTTCGATGACCGGCCAGTACCTGTCCGGTGCACGGCATATCCCGGTTCCGTCGGTCCGGCGGACCGGAACAGGAGAGTTCCTGACGGTGAAGGGTGCGCGGCAGAACAATCTGAAAAATATTGACGTCAAGTTTCCGATTGGGGTCTTTACCTGTGTGACCGGCGTGTCGGGCAGCGGCAAGTCCAGTCTGGTCAACGAGCTGCTCTACAAGGCACTTGCCCAGAAGCTGTCGACCGCGCGGGTCCGGCCGGGCGATTTTGACGGGCTGGACGGGCTGGAACTGGTGGACAAGGTCATCGACATCGACCAGTCGCCGATCGGCCGAACCCCGCGCTCCAATGCCGCGACCTATACCGGCGTTTTCACCGATATCCGGGCGCTGTTCGCGTCGACCCCTGACGCCAAGATGCGCGGGTATGATTCCGGGCGGTTCTCCTTTAACGTCAAGGGCGGGCGGTGCGAGTCCTGCGAAGGGGATGGCATCCTCAAGATTGAGATGCACTTTTTGCCGGATATCTTTGTCCCCTGCGAGGTCTGCAAGGGCAAACGCTACAACCGCGAGACGCTGGAGGTCAAATATAAGGGCAAGAGCATCAGCGATGTACTGGATATGACGGTCGAAGAAGCACTCGGTTTCTTTGACAGCCTGCCCAAAATCCGCCGCAAGATTGAAACCCTTTATCAGGTCGGTCTCGGATATTTGCAGCTGGGACAGCCTGCGACGACCCTTTCGGGCGGCGAGGCGCAGCGGGTCAAGCTGGCGACTGAGCTTTCCCGCCGTTCGACCGGCAAGACGGTCTATATCCTTGACGAGCCGACCACCGGCCTGCATACCTACGACGTGCATATGCTGATCGACGTATTGCAGCAGCTGACCGATCAGGGCAACACTGTCATCGTCATTGAACACAACCTTGACGTGATTAAGACCGCTGATTATATCATCGACCTTGGTCCCGAGGGCGGCGACCGCGGCGGTACCATCGTCGGCTGCGGCACCCCCGAACAGATCGCGGCTCTGCCTCAGTCCTATACCGGCCAGTACCTGAAACCACTGCTGGGGATGTAAAATTGTATTGCAAATAAACAAACCAGCCTTCCTGTCGAGTTCCCGACGGGAGGGCTGGCTTTTATCGTGATGAGAAGTCAGATTATTCCGGTTTGACCTTCAGTTCTCCCAGCAGCTCCGGCTGATGGACAAGGCTGTCGGCGTCGGTAATTTCGCGGATGACCCTTGCCGGGACACCTGCCGCAAACGAGTTTGCTGGGATATCACGGGTGACGACGCTGCCTGCGCCGATGACGCAACCGTCCCCGATCGTGACGCCGGGACAGACGGTGACATTAGCTCCGAACCAGCAGTCGCTGCCGATCTTGACCGGCTTGGCCCAGCAGACACGCTTTTCGCTGCCGTCGGGGTTGTAGACACACCGCCGCTCAGATGCGACCATCGGGTGCATCGGGGTGACGATTGTGACATTCGGGCCGAAGTTGCAGTGGGGGCCGATGGTAACCGGCGCGTCGTCCTGGATGGTCAGGTTGAAGTTGATAAAGACATGGTCAGCGATGCGGGTATGTGTGCCATAGTGAATCTGCATCGGGCCCTGGATAAAGCTGGCAGGGCCGAATTCGGCGAAGATCTGGTGCACCAGTTCCGCGCGTTTTTCGGTCTCGTCCTCAAAGGTGCGGTTGTACTCACTGCACAGGTTGTGGCAGCGCAGCTTGATTGCCCGCAGTTCAGGGGCACCTGGTGAAAATAACTTTCCGTCAAAAATTCTGTCTTCCTCGTTCATGTCTGATCGCTCCTTTGGGTATCATTTTCGGATATATCGGCAGGGGTGCCGGTATTTTCGTCAATAAACGCCTCAATCGAATTGAGGTAGACTTCCATTGCCGCGTTGCCGCTCCGGTAAATCTCATGTTTGGAAGCGGGAATCTGTACGACGCGGGCATGCGGGATTTTGGAAGCAAAGGTCCGTATCGCGCCGCTGTCGACAAAGCTGTCCCGCTGGGCGATATAAAAGACGGTCGGGATGTTGATGCCGCGGGGACCGAATTTTCCGGTCAGGTCGGTGCAGACCCGCACCGCTTCCCGCAGCCATTTATAGGTTGCGGCGTTGTTGCGGTAAAAGGGGTTGCGGCGGCGCATATCGCTGTACCAGTCAAAACGGGCGCGCGAAGTCGCGGCGCTCTCCTCGAATGACTCCTCCGGGTCGTACAGCTTGTGGACAAAGACCGGTTTCTGCCCCCATCCAAACCGGATGGCAGCTTTGGCAATCAGCCCGGCTACCGGCAGCGGCAGCCCGCCGGTCTGGGCGCGAATCATCGGGGCGTTGAAGATTGCCGCCGAGAACAGCCCGGGGAACCGTTTGAGCAGCAGTGCTTCAATCGCACCGCCCATCGAGTGGCCGTAAATAAAATACGGCCCATCACCTTTTTTTTGCAGTACGTCGACGGTGACCTTCTGCAAATCCAGTATATAATCATAAAAATCGTCCGCGTCGGTCAAAGACACATCCCCGACCCCGCGCCAGGAGCGCCCATGTCCCCGGTGGTCAACGGTGCAGACATTGAGCCCCATCTGGTGAAAATAATAGACCATTTCAATAAACTTATATCCGCTTTCGATAAATCCGTGTGAAATCAAAATGCTGCCCCTCGCGTCGGGGCATTTATAGTAATCCCAGCGCACCGGCTGGCCGGAAATCCGTTCAGACGTCCCACCGGTATGAAAGGATTTGAGGGACGGGATAATCCGGGTATTCATGATCTGGCTGTAGTTTTCCTCTGGAACCAGCTTGCATTGCGGCATTGCGTTTCCTCCTACCAAAATAGGCAGATATCTGCCTGTTGATTCTCTTTTTTATAATAACACAGCAGAAGGCCAATGTCTACAGAATTTTTGTGAAAGTTGTTGAGATTTAGCGGATCATCCGGGTGATAAAGGCGGGGTCCTCCTCCAGCTGATGGTTGAGGCCGAAGAAGCGGATCTTGCTCCGGCCTGCCGACTGCATCATCTCCAGCGACGTGTTCAGCCCGGCGGTCATAACAACCGGTACCGGGACGATCCGGGAGAGCATCTCGGCTGGATGAAGCTGCTTGGGCAGTCCGATATGTCCGGGGGCAGGGGGAGGGGGCGGGAAGTCGCCGCATACCTCAATCGCCGATACTCCGGCCGATGCGAGGTACTGGCCGCTGGTCAGCAGGTCCTGCACCGAGATCAGGTTGACGTCGGTCTCCAGACAGACCCAGACCGGGTAGTCGGGGCCGACTGCCTGCCGGGCGGCGCGGTAGAGGTCCCGTGGGAAACGGATACGGGCATGGATTTCGCCGCCGTACTCGTCCTCCCGCTGGTTGTAGCGCCGCGACAGAAAACACCCCGGCAGCGAATAAAAGGTAAAGTCCAGCTGGATTCCGTCAAACCCTGCCTCTTTTGCCTTGGCTGCCGCGTGGGAAAAGCTCCGCTCGGCCGACCGCAGCAGCCGCCAGTATGCTTCCCCCGGGTTCTCCTGCTGGGCGGCGGGGTAGGACAGACGCGCCAGAATCAGCCCGCCTTTTTCGTGGACAGCGTCGGTCAGCCGGCGGTAGCTGGCGAGCTGGTGGATGCTGTGCAGACTGAGCAGGCCGGGCTGGCTGGTCGCGGTCACGCTGATCGGTCCGCAGATAATGGTGGACGCCTGTCCCTCGATCAGCTGAAGGTAGTGTTCGTCCAGCCGGGCGTGAGGAGCACCGCTCTTGAGGGCCAGCCCTTCGGGGACGCCCGAGCGGAGAAGGTGGTTGGACAGCGGCAGAGTGCCGAGCTTTTCCGGTAAAAACAGATTCATCTGAATTCCTCCTATCTTTGTGATATTTTTATTATACTCTGGGGGGAATCATTTGTTTGTCGAATTATGTCAAATACGATGGCTTTTT
>DVLN01000027.1 GCA_018715465.1 Candidatus Faecivivens stercorigallinarum
CATGACCCGGAGATTCTCAAAGATCATTTTACCTGCCTTTCTCAGGCTGACTGAAAATTTTAGTCAAGTATCATGCCTTCCGACACAGTGCCGGAAGGCATTTTACATATTTTCAGCAATAATACAACGAAAATATCTGCATTTATGCAATAAAATCAAATATTTATTCAATGTTTAATCCAAAAATCCCTTTCTGATTATATTTGCATCTTCCAAAAACGGTGTTCCGGTTGCCATCTTTGCGTTTGGCGTCAACTCGGGTGCTTATGTTGCAGAGATTTTCCGCGGCGGTATCATGTCAATTGACGGCGGACAGTTTGAAGCTGGACGCAGCCTTGGATTCAACTACCTGCAAACCATGTGGCACATCATCATTCCGCAGATGTTTAAGGCGGTGCTGCCGACTTTGTGCAACGAATTTATCGCGCTGCTCAAGGAAACGTCGGTCGCGAGTTATGTCGGCGTTGTTGACCTGACAAAAGCCGGCAATATCATTGCTGGACGTACTTTCAATTATTTTATCCCGTTGTTTACGGTTGCACTGGTTTACCTGACTCTGGTCGTCATTCTGTCCTGGCTGGTAGGCCGTCTGGAAAGGAGACTGCGCAGAAGTGAACGGTAACGTACTGATTGAAGTCAATGGACTGAAAAAGCATTACAACAAAGGTACTGTCAAGGCGCTAGATGGCGTCAACTGCGTCGTACATAAAGGTGAGGTTCTGGTCATCATAGGGCCGTCAGGAAGCGGTAAATCAACGCTGCTCCGTTCCCTCAACCTGCTGGAAATCCCGACCGGCGGCAGTATCCTGTTTGACGGGGTGGACATCACCGACCCCAAAACCAACATCAATCTCCACCGCCAGAAGATGGGAATGGTCTTCCAGCATTTCAACCTGTTCCCGCACATGACCGTACTTCGCAATATGACCATCGCACCGGTCAAGCTGCTGCATAAACCCGTCGCAGAAGCTGAAAAAAAGGCGATGGAACTGCTGACCCGTGTTGGACTGGCCGACCGTGCAAATGCGTACCCCAGCCAGCTTTCCGGCGGTCAGAAACAGCGTGTCGCGATTGTACGGGCGCTGTGCATGGAACCGGAGGTCATGCTGTTCGACGAACCAACCTCCGCACTCGACCCGGAAATGGTCGGCGAGGTACTCGACGTTATGAAGGAACTGGTGCGTGAAGGGATGACCATGGTAGTCGTTACCCACGAAATGGGCTTTGCCCGCGAAGTAGCCGATCGGGTAATTTTCATGAGCGATGGCGTCATCATCGAAGAAGGAAGCCCGAAGGAAATTTTTGAGTCGCCAAGGGAAGAACGGACCAAAAACTTCCTCAAATGCGTACTATAAAAATTATATATAGACAAACATGGAGCGTAAGTGCGATACTTACGCTCCATTTTTTCGTCAAAGATCATTTCTTTTTAAAAGCCGAAAAATCCGACTTGACCGCTTTGTATACCAGCAGCCCGCGTTTTTGCCCAAACCGCCGGATAATTCCACGGTAAAACTCCTGTTTTCCTTCGGCCAGAAGAATTTCTTCCGCAACCGCCATCCGCTGTTCCCGGCTGCATACATCCGACAGCTCGCTTTCCAGCCGGCCAGCAAGCGACGCAACCTCTGCCGGGTCCACTTTCTGCCGGGGCTTTTCTGCCGACACGGTCTGCTGTTCCTGCGCACGTTCACTGCGCCGCGGACGTCCTCTTCTGCGTCTGGAACGCTCAGGCGTCTCCTCAGGGGCAGGCGGAATAACTACAGCTTCTGCGTTTGCTGCATCCTCCCCAGACGGAATATAGCTTTCTTCCTCTTCAGCATCCAGTTCTGCCTGGCGCATCCGTGCAGCCGCGCTCAGAGCTTCTGTTTCTTCCCAGCCTGTCTTCTTTTTCTGCTCTTCTTCCAACTCCTGCTGTTGAGCTGCCTGCAACGCCCCCAGCAGAGCCGCTGTTTCAAAATCATCCGTCCCACCGTTTGCTTCCGCTTGGACATCCTCGCCGTCGTCCTGCTGCTCAGCAACAATCTCGACAACCTCTTCCGTCTCCTGGGCCGGTTCCCTTTCCATCTCAAACTGCTGATAAGCCGCCGAATCGGTAACCGTCACATCCACCTCATGGACATCAGACGAAGTACTCGGTGTAATGGGCTTACCGGTAAAGACGCTGTGCGCAACCGACATCGCAATATTGGGGCGGCGATAAACGACGCAATCGGTCGGCAGATAACCACTTGTCCAAAAATCGTACAGCGCATCAAAACCGGAATCGTTGCTGACAATATACAAATGAGTGTACAATCCACTTGCGAGCAGATATCCAAGCATTGTCGACAACTGAAAATCCAGCGAATTTTTACCGCCCCGCCGAATCTGATAATACTCTACATTTGCCGCGCAGGACATAATTTTCTGATGCATTTCAAAAGAAATGGTATTGGAATTGACCGAATAAAGGATGACGACCTGGTCGTCAATCCCCAGCGTATCAATTCCCACCAGTCCTGCCGACTTGACATTTTCAAAATCAATCAAAAAAGCTCTCATTTTTTCCTCTTTTACCTCTGCCGGCCTCAGTCGGCATCCTTACTATTGCGTTCGCGTCCCAGTTCCTGCTGAAAACGCCGATAGCATTCAATATACAGTTCCTGCCGTCCAGTATCAAGTATCTCTCGCAGAGAGTGAACCAAACCAGGGTCATCCAGCAGATCAACCACATATCCCGCATAACGAGTATTATATCCTTCCCGGTATTCCTTGACCAGCTGTTCAAACGAGATACCGGCGGAATAACCACGCCCGACGACGTCAGTTGCAGCGTCCATCGAGTCTGCAACAGTGATCAGATCAGTCAGCACATCCAGATTGGGATTGCGGACAAAATTCTCTGGAAGATCAGGGTATCCTCTGGTACCATCGTAAAACCTGTGATGCATCAGCGCCGACTGCGCATACATTTCGGTTGAAGGATCTCCCAGCAGCATTTGATAACCGCCCATCGGATGATTGCGGATAATATCAAATTCCGTGTCAAACAGCCGACGATTATACACTGTAACCGTCTCCAGACACATCAGCTTGCCCAGATCATGAAACAAGCCAGCATTGCGGACGACCTGCTCGATCTCCGGTTTACGGCGCCAAATCTCTGCCGGGTTCCCGGTACCCAGCAGCCCGGCAAACCGCTCCGGCTGCCGGCCAGCAAGCGACATTGCAAACGCTGCCGCAATCCGCGCGACCATCTGGGAATGAATATAAGTCGGTCCGTGACGCTGCATGACCAGACGAATTGCCAGATCCTTGAACGTAACGTTGTCCAGATTGGTCAGGCTGATCAGTACGTCACAAATTGAACGGATCAGTGCCGGTTCACAACCAACATTCGAGAATTCTCGCGTATATTCCAATAACCCATCTACCAAATGGGATTCCGCCCGCTTCTTTCTTTCCAGCAATGCCTGCGCATCCTCTGGGGACGCATGGCCAGCACCCAAACTGTAATATTCCAGAATGATCGCCGGAAGGACCAGATTTTCCCAGATTCCATTCTGGCCATAGTTGTGAGGATCACGGGCGTTATAAATTTCCCAGTAGCGTGCCAGAAGTTGATCAATGGTAATATCTCCCCGATGATAATAGCTGCTGAAAAGAGTATACAGCCAGCGGGGGCTGACAGATCCCTTCTTCTCCAATGC
>DVLN01000028.1 GCA_018715465.1 Candidatus Faecivivens stercorigallinarum
AAGATAGAGAGAGGGAGAGAGAAGAGTGCAGAGAGGAGAGAGGAGCAAAACACGCGGCAGGACGCCGCTGCCCCTCTGTCTTTTTGCTGACTCAAAAATTTTTGAACAAATTTTCGAAAACCCCTTGCCAAACCCCCAAAAGTCTGTTATAATAAAAATATAGCTCAGTTTTACAACAACAAAAAGCAGTTGTCCAGATAATTTCCAGACAACTGCTTTAAGCTGGTGCGGATAGCAGGACTTGAACCTGTATGACCGTGAAGTCACTAGAACCTGAATCTAGCGCGTCTGCCAATTCCGCCATATCCGCATATGGTGCCGGTGGCGGGACTTGAACCCGCACGGTATCGCTACCAACGGATTTTGAGTCCGTCACGTCTGCCAATTCCATCACACCGACGCGATCTTATTTCGTGGATGCAAGACGTATTATAGCACAACGGCAAACAAATTGCAAGTGTTTTTTTGCAATTTCCTGAAAAAAATTATTTTTTCCTTGCAGCCCCCTGACCCGCTATGGTATAATTATTTTTACAGCCTATCAACACGACAGGAGGTTCCTATGACCAGGGAGGATATCCAGACGTCTTTTTCTTGTTTACCATACCGGCTTGAAAAGCTCGGCAACCGATTGTTTCTTGCCGTTTCCGATGAACACCGTTTCGGCAGCGATGCTTTTCTGCTCGCGGATTTTGCCGGACAGTCGCTCCGTCACAAGGACTGCGCAGTCGACCTCGGGACCGGATGCGGAATTATTGCCTTTTTGCTGTACAAAAATCAGCGTCCGGCCAAAATGTGGGGAATTGACATCCAGCCGCAGGCGATAGACCAGTTCCGGTTTTCGGTTGACTATTCCACCCGGCAGGGCGAAGAGATCAGCGATATCCTGCAAGCCGAATGCTGCGACCTGAAAAATATCAAAAGCTGTCTTCCGGCAGGAAAATTCGACCTTGTCACCTGCAACCCTCCCTACAAAACCGGCGGTACCGGTATCCTGTCGGCTGACCCCGCCCACCAGATCGCACGGCATGAACTGCTGTGTTCCGTCGACGATGTATGCGCCGCTGCCGCCTGGCTGTTAAAGAGCGGCGGACGGCTTTGCCTTTGCCAGCGGCCGGAAAGGTTATGCGATACGCTGGGTGCGATGCGTGCCCACCATATCGAGCCAAAGCGTCTCCGGTTTGTTGCCAAAAATCAGAACACCAACCCTTGGCTCTTTCTGGTGGAAGGAAAAAAGGACGCAAAATCCTATATGGATGTACTGCCGACACTGATTTTTGATCAGCAGACCGCCGCACGTCTAACCCACTATGGCGATTATGAATAGTCCCCTGATTGTCTATTATACACTATTTTATTAAAAGAAAGGAACACACCTTTATGCCCGGAATCATTTATATCGTCGGAACGCCCATCGGCAACCTGTCCGACTTTTCTCCGCGGGCAATTCAGACCCTGCGTGAAGTTGATTTCATTGCTGCAGAAGATACGCGGGTTACACTCAAACTGCTCAATCACTTCGATATCCGCAAACCTCTGGTCAGCTACCATGAGCACAATCTGAGAGAGCGCGGAGAAGCAATTATACAAAGAGTATTGGACGGCGAAAATGTCGCTGTTGTTTCCGACGCCGGTATGCCGTGTGTTTCCGACCCCGGGGAAGATATCGTCCGGCTGGCTGCCGAGGCAGATATCCAGACAATCGTCATCCCGGGACCGAGTGCGGCTATCAGTGCCCTTTGCATCAGCGGCCTTTCCACCTCGCGGTTTTCTTTCGAAGGATTTCTGTCCACCAACCGCAAAAACCGCCGGGAACATCTGCAAAGCCTGATTGGCGATACCCATACCCTGATCTTTTACGAAGCACCGCATAAACTGCTGGACACGCTGAAAGATATGGCCGCTGCTTTTGGTGCCGATCGGAGAATCTCTCTCTGCCGCGAAATGACCAAAATCCATGAGCAGGTTTTTCGTACCACGCTGCAAGAGGCTGTCCAGTACTACACCGAAAATACGCCCAAAGGTGAGTTTGTCCTGATTCTGGAAGGCGCACAGAAGCCGGTGGAACCGGAAATTACCTTTGAACAGGCTGTTGAAGAGGCTTCCCGACTGGTGCAGAGCGGCATCCGCGCCACCGACGCCGCAAAACAGGTATCTGCCAACACACCATTTAAAAAAAGCGAGATCTACTCTGCGCTGATTTCGATGAGCCGGGAAGAATAATGCCGGCTGAATCTGTATTGGGAGCGATTGATTGATGAAAACGAGCCGACAATTTCCGCACGCTGTGATTACCAAAAAAGGGGAACGCGCCGCTGAAGGCGGTCACCCCTGGGTATATGACGCTGAAGTGGAGGCGCTGTTTCCTTCTTTTGAAGGAACGGAAATTACAGACGGTGGACTGATTGATGTGCTGACCGAAAAAGGAAAGTACATTGGCACCGGATTTTATAACAGCCATTCTAAAATCCGCATCCGCCTGATTTCCCGCAATGCAAACGACCGGTTTGACGAGAGCTTCTGGGAAAGAAAGCTGCGCTATGCCTGGGAGTACCGCAAAACGGTGATGGGCGGCGCAGACTCTCCTGATCTCAAATGCTGCCGGGTGATCTTCGGAGAGGCTGACGGGTTCCCGGGACTGACGGTCGACAGGTTCTCGGAAATTCTGGTCACACAGACCCTTTCACTGGGCATTGAACAGCGAAAGGATATCATCTTCCCGCTGCTGGTCAAAATCTTGCGGGAAGACGGCCAGGATATCCGCGCGATCTATGAACGGAATGATGTAGCCATCCGCAAGCTGGAAGGAATGGAAGAGGGAAAAGGCTTCTATCCGCTCGCGGGAGAAACTGTGCCGGACTACTACGAGACAACCATCACCGAAAACGGCGTTCAATATCTGGTCGACTTCAAAGAAGGACAGAAAACCGGCTTTTTCCTCGACCAGAAGTACAACCGTCTGGCCGTCGCGCGGCTGGCTAAAGGAAAACGGGTACTCGACTGCTTTACCCACACCGGCTCGTTTGCTTTGAATGCAGCGATGGGCGGTGCTGAACACGTCCGGGCGGTCGATATCTCGGAATCCGCCATCCAGATGGCGCGGGAAAACGCCAGACGCAACCATCTGGAAGACAGGATGAGTTTTGTCGCGGAAAATGTATTCGACCTGCTGCCGCAGATGATGGAAAGCCATGACCCGGATGATCAGTTCGACTTTATTATCCTCGACCCGCCTGCCTTCACCAAGAGCCGTAAGACGGTCGATTCCGCATCCCGCGGATACAAAGAGATCAATCTCCGGGCAATGAAACTGCTGCCCAGAGGGGGATACCTCGCGACGGCGTCCTGCTCCCATTTCATGCGGGAAGACCTGTTTATCAAAATGCTGGAAAGTGCCGCAAGGGACGCCGGAAGGGAACTGCGGCAGATCGAAGTCCGCCAGCAGGCACCTGATCATCCGATCTTGTGGAATGTCCCGGAAACCAACTACCTGAAATTCTTCCTGTTCCAGGTGGTTTAATCTGAATCCAATAACAATGCCCGATCCGACTCCCTTTTTGAGAGAAACAGACCGGGCATATTTTTATCCTTGCAGCGCTTACAGCGCGAGGCGGTAGATATCCATCATTTCCTTTTTGTCCAGCGGGATATAATCTTTCAGGACGCGCTTACCAAAGAAGGTGCACTTTTCCGCCATCTCTTCAATGCCGCTGTCATCAATATCCAGTTCAGACAGCCGGACCGGCATACCAATGCTGCGGAAATAGTTTTCGGTGGCTTCGATACCGGCCAGCGCGGTGCGCTCAGGATGCTCGAAGTCCATCTCGATGCCCCATACCCGGACAGCGTACTGACTAAAGCGCGGCAGTGCCTTTTCGTTCCGGTAGACATACTTTGCCCAAGCGGGGAAAATGACCGCCAGGCCCGCTCCGTGCGCGACACGGTCATACATGCCGGAAAGCTCATGCTCCAGCTGGTGGCAGCGCATCAGGTAATCCCGTCCGCATCCAGTCAGCCCGTTGTGCGACAGGGAAGAAGCCCACATCAGCGTTGCACGTGCTTCATAGTCCTCCGGGTTTTCGATTGCGATTTTGCCCGCGTCAATAACCGAGCGAAGCAGTCCTTCCGCCAGATGGTCGGTCAGCGCGACATCGCTATTCTGACAGAAATACCGTTCCAATGTGTGCATCATGATATCGGTGATGCCGCAGGCGGTCTGATATCTGCTGACGGTATAGGTCAGCTCGGGGTTCATCAGCGCAAACAGCGGACGGTTATAATCACTGCCAAACCCGCGTTTGAGCCAGCCGTCCTCATTGGTGATGACACAGGAATTGCTCATCTCACTTCCCGCCGCCGAAATGGTCAGCACTGCACCGACCGGCAGCGATTTTTCCAGCACACGCTTACCAGACGAGAACTCCCAGGGGTCGCAGTGGTTGGCAGCACCTGCCGCAGCCGATTTGGAGGAGTCGAGTACCGAACCGCCGCCGACTGCCAGAATCATCTCGATTCCTTCGTCAATGCACAGCTGTGCAGCCTTACGGGAGAGGGAAATCTTCGGGTTGGGTTCTACGCCGCCCAGTTCGACAAATTCAATGTTGTTTTCCTTGAGGGAAGCAACGATCTTATCATACAAGCCGCTTCTCTTGATGCTGCCGCCGCCGTAATGCAGCAGAACCTTCTTAAAACCATACGAGCGGATCATCTCGCCGGCTTTCAGCTCCGCGCCTTTTCCGAACACAACCTTTGTCGGGGTATAATAGCTAAACTGTTCCACGTGGAACAACTCCTTTCTGATCAGACGCTGTCGTCTTTTGGCTTTATTATACGCCAAGATAACCCTTCAAAACAAGCAGCGTATTGTAAACACCGTCCAGATGGCTTCTTTCATAGCCATGGGAAGCGTAGACACCCGAACCGATCAGACCGTGACGGATATCATATCCGGCGCGCAGAGTCGCTTCCACGTCGCTGCCATAATGCGGGTAGATATCGACCGCATAGTCTGCGCCTTCTGCCTTTGCAGCAGCAATCAGCCCGCCGGTTACCTCATAGCTGTACGGACCGCCGGAATCTTTTGCACAGATGGAAACCTGCCGCTCGGTGCAGCGCAGGCCCTTGCCGACACAGCCCATATCGACCGAAATTGCCTCAGTCACGCCGTCCGGCAGGGAAGCGGAGCCGCCATGTCCAACCTCTTCATAGACGGTTATATGGGCATAGACACGGCGCGCAGGGGTAATACCATGATCTTTCAGGTACTTTGCAAATCCCAGCAGGATACCGACCGACAGTTTGTCATCCAGAAAACGGCTCTTGATATAGCCGCTTTCGGTAATCCGGCTGCGCGGTTCAAAAGCGACAATGTCGCCGACTTCAACCCCGAGTTCTCTGGTTTCCTTTTCCGAGGTGGTGTTCTCATCCAGCAGCACTTCGATGGTGTCAAAGGTGCGGGCTGTCGTTGAATAGTCGCCGTTTACATGGACAGAAGCATTGCACAGCTGGCAGGTCCCTTCCAGAACCTTTCCCTCACGGGTATAGACGCGGACGTTTTCCGATTCGGCGTTGTTGGGGTTCATGCCGCCCAATCCGGTTAGCCGCAGGTGTCCGTCCCCCTTGATTTCCGCGACCATCCCGCCAAGGGTATCGGTATGCGCTTCCAGCATCAGTGCGTTGTCCGCGTCACTGCCGCCCAGGTCGACCAGTACGCCGCCTTTACGGGTCAGGGATGCCTGATACCCGAGGTTTGCAAAAGCCTTCTGTACCCAATCGGCAGCCTTTGCGGTAAAGCCGCTCGGACTGTCAATTGCCAGCAGCTGCATCGTCTGTTCCGCCGCAAAACGCGCGTATTCATAATCCATCTTCATGTTGTCCCATTCCTTTCTTAACAACGCGACAAGTGCCGTTATTTACCGCGATTGTCGCTTTTCAGCTGTTCCATCAGACTGCCGTCCTTGAACCCCTGTAAGGTCTTCATAACCTCGCGGAGGGTGTCCATCGCGCTGCCGACGATCTTGACGCCGATATACGGCGTCTGGCCGGAAACGACGATACAGCGTCCCTTGAGCTTCAAATTGAGCATCGCCGCAATATTGACGTCCAGTTTTTCGGGGATCAGGTGCAGCATCTGCCCTTTCTGGGTGATCTCCTTAAACCCAAACCGCGCCGCCGTATTGCGCAGCAATGCAACGTCGATCAGCCCTTTGACCGATGCAGGCGGTTCGCCGAAACGGTCGATCAGCTCGTCGACCAGGTCCATTCCGTCTTCTTCGGTGATAATCGACGCAATCTTTCGGTAGATATCAATTCGCTGGGCGAGGTTTTCGATATAGCTTTCCGGGATATGCGCTTCCAGCTGGATGTCGACCAGGCATTCGGCAGTCGAGCGGATTTCAGGTGCCTTACCCTGCTTTTCGGCGACAGCCTCGGACAAAAGACGCAGATACATGTCATATCCGACCGCCTCCATATGTCCATGCTGGCGGGTCCCGAGGATGTTTCCGGCACCGCGGATCTCCAGGTCACGCAGGGCGATGCGGAAACCGGAACCGAATTTGGTAAACTCACGAATCGCGTTCAGCCGCTTGGTTGCAACCTCGGTCAGGACTTTGCCGCGCTGGAAGGTAAAATAGGCATAGGCCCGGCGGCTGGAACGCCCGACTCTTCCGCGCAGCTGGTAAAGCTGGGAAAGTCCCAGCCGGTCGGCATCTTCAATAATCAGCGTGTTGCAGTTGGAGACATCGACACCTGTTTCAATGATGGTTGTACAGACCAGAATATCAATTTCCTGTTCCATCAGCTGCCGCCAAACACGGGAAAGGGCATCTTCCGACATTTTGCCGTGGGCGACCGCAATCCTTGCCTCCGGGATCATCTGCTGGATTTTGCCTGCGCAGGCGTCGATTGTTTCGGTATTGTTGTGCAGGTAGTAGGCCTGACCGCCGCGGCGCAGTTCTTTACGCAGTGCTTCGATGACAACGCCGGTATCGTGTTCCAGTACATAGGTCTGAATCGGGTGGCGGTTCTGGGGTGCTTCCTCGATGACACTCATATCCCGTATTCCGCTCATCGCCATATTTAAGGTTCTCGGAATCGGGGTGGCGGACAGGGTCAGCATATCCACCGACGCGAGCATCTCTTTAAACCGTTCCTTGTGCGCGACGCCGAACCGCTGTTCCTCGTCGATAATCGCAAGCCCCAAATCCTTGAAGTGGACGTCTTTGGAGACCAGCCGGTGGGTACCGACGACAATGTCAATCAGTCCGCGCTCCAGCTTGTTCATGATCTCCTTCTGTTCCTTGGGAGAGCGGAACCGGGAAAGCAGTTCGACATTGACCGGGAAGTTGCCCATCCGGGAGACCAGCGTCTGATAATGCTGCCAGGCAAGAATCGTCGTCGGGCAGAGAATCGCACACTGTTTGCCGTCCAGTACACACTTGAAAGCAGCCCGCAGTGCAACCTCGGTTTTCCCAAATCCAACGTCGCCGCACAGCAGCCGCTCCATTGGAACCGGTCGTTCCATATCTTCCTTGATCTCATGGATACAGCGTAGCTGGTCGTCTGTCTCCTGATACTCGAAATGGTCTTCAAAATCCCGCTGCATTTCGTCATCCGGCGAAAAAGCATAGCCTTTGACCGACATCCGCTTGGCATACAGTGCGATCAGCTCATCGGCCATCTCGTCCACCGCTTTTTTGACCTTCTGTCGGGTCTTCTGCCATTCGGTGGAATGCAGGCGGTTCAATTTAATGTGAGAGTCTTCCCGAGGACCGATGTACTTGGAGACGAGGTCCAGCTGGGTGACCGGTACATAAAGGGTATCGCTTCCGGCATAGCGAATCTTAATATAATCCTTAATGACGCCCTGCAATTCCAGTTTATGGATGCCGTCAAAGATGCCGATACCGTGAGTGACATGGACGACATAGTCGCCGACGGTGAGGTCGGACAGCGACCGGATTTCCTCGCCTTTGCGCTTTTTAACCTTCTTGGTCGGCAGGGAAGTCGCACGCAGGGTCGTAGTCAGCGAAAACCGGATTTCGGGGTATTCAAAGCCGGTCGACAATGTTCCGGCCAGGACAAACACCTTGCGGTACTTGATCGCCTTCAAATCCTTTTCATAGCTTGCCGGAATTCCCATCCGCACAAGGTCACCGGCAAGGTTCTGCGCCGCCTTATCGGTGCCGGCAAAGATACAGCAGCAGTACCCTTGTTCCATCAGCGGGTCAAGGTCCGATTTCAGCAGTTTCAGGTCGCCGTTCCAGCCGGAATTTTGCAGCGGGGAAAGGTTGATGACATCCTTCAGTGTGCCAAATCCGCCATGTGCAAAGGTTTCCAGATAGATACAACGATGTTCTTTAAGAGAGAGTTCCAGCATTTCCGGGCTGAGCTGGTAGCCATCCAGCCCCTTGCAGAGCTGGCCTTCTTCCAGAAGCACCTTGATATCCTCCTGGAACTGCACCCACTGTGCCCGCAGCGTCTCTTTGATGTCGGTATATTCGCTGAAAAAGACGGCGGCGTCCTGAAAATAGTCCAGCAGGGTCGCAAACCTGCCGGTCAGCGGGAAGTACTTGTCATAGCTGTCCAGTTCCAGCCCGGATGTAATCCGGTCAAGGTCTTTTTGGAGGATATTTTTTGCGTTTTCTGTTGTTTTACGGTTTCCAAGGCTGTCGATCAGCTTTCCCAGCTTTTCTTCCAGCTCACCCTCTTCAAACAGCACCTCACGTGCCGGAGAAATCGACAGGGTATCCAGCGACTCGGTCCGCCGCTGGGAATCCAGCTCAAAATAGGAGATGGTGTCGACATCGTCGCCCCAGAACTCGATACGGACCGGGTTGGATTCCTTGGGCGGAAAGATGTCCAGTATCCCGCCGCGGACCGAGAACTGACAGACACCGTCCACCTGATCGCGCCGGATATACCCGCTCCCGATCAACCGGGCTGTCAGCTGCTGCATCGTCAGCTGACAACCCTTATCCGGGTCAACACTCAGCTGGAAGGTCCCTTTTTTCAGCTGTTCGGGAGCAATCGTCCTCGAACCGGCAGCCTGGGCAGAAGCGACCACAATCCTGACTTCGCCCGCCTGAATCCGGGAGAGGACGCCCAACCGCTGCTGTTCATACTCGCCCGAAATCGTCTCCATCTGCCGGTAGCAGAAGTCCCGGGAAGGGAACAGGCAGGCCAGTTCCTTTCCGTTTCCGGCCATCGCGTTGATATCCGCCGTCAGCCTTGCCGCCGCCAGGTCATCCTGGCACAGCAGCAAAATCGGACAGTCCAGGTCTTCCGACGCGGCATAAAGAAAATGTGCCTTGTGAATAGCCGACAGTCCCACGCAGAGCAGCGGGGTATTGTGCAGCCGGATATTCTGTATCATCCGTCCGTAGCTTTCCAGACTGTGCGCTACAGCAGTAAATAGCTTCAAATCAGATTTTCTCTCCTTTCAGCCGTGTTATCCGTTATCCGAACCCATCCGCCCAATCAGCCGTTATACCGGCTCATGGCGGCCTCAAACTCTCCGCGGATAATCATTTCCACCGCGCCAAGACATTTTTTTGCCGCTTCGCTAATCTTTTTCATCTCATCTTCGGTATAGGCAGACAGTACCCAATCGGCAAGGTTATAGTCGGGATGCGGCTTTGCACCGACGCCGACCTTGATACGGGGGAACTCATCTGTCTGCAAATAGTCTATAATGTTCCGAATGCCGTTATGTCCGCCGTGGCTGCCCTTTTTGCGGAGCCGCAGACGGCCGGTGTCCAGCGAGATATCGTCAAAGATGACAATGATCTGCTGAGGTGGTATTTTGTAAAAGGAAGCCGCCTTTTCGACCGATGTACCCGACAGGTTCATATACGTCTGCGGCTTCATCAGCAGGACCCGCTGGCCAGCAATTGTCGCATCGGCGGTCATCGCGTCAAATTTATTCCGAATAATTGGAGTTCCCAGTTCTTTGGCGATCTCATCCATACAGATAAACCCGGTATTGTGCCGGGTCCTGTCATACTTTTTATCGGGATTTCCGAGCCCTACCACCAGCCAGGCAGGCGGGGAAGGCTGCGGACGCTGCTGCCGCATCGCGTCCAGACGGGCAAACGCATCAAAAACAGACATGACAAATGTCTTTTTCAGGACCGGACAGCACCAGCCGACCATTTCCTGAAAAAATCTCCTTTTTTCATATTTTCATGGCGGCCGTCCGTCTTTTCCTCCCGGACGGCCGTCTGGTATACATAATTGTAGCATAATCCAATGGTCGAATCAAGCGCATCAAGGCAAACATATGCTAGGCAAGAATGTGCCTGGCAAAAATATACCTGGCAAGAATGTGCCTGGCAAAAATATGCCTGGCAAGAATATGCCTGGCAAAAATACGCCTGGCAAAGATATACCGGTCATTCCGCCATCTGTTGCTCTTCCGTCCCATCGTCTGCCGCAAGCCCAAGCTCCACACACACCGCATCAGCAATCGCCGCAAAGACCGGAGCCGCCGATGTGTTGCCGAATCCCTCGTTTTCCGCCAGCACCGTCACCACATACTGCGGTTGGTCCGCCGGGAAAAAACCGGTAAACCAGCCCTGTTCCAGCTCATTGCCCTCCTCGTCATACTGTCCGGTCTGGGCAGTCGCGGTCTTTCCGCCTGCTGTGACCAGCTCCGGTCTGGCGCCGGAAGAATCATCCGACATGACCGCATAGGCAAGCATGACTTTCAGCTGGGCGGTAATCTCTTCTGACAATGCCTGCCTGCTGACCGGCAGCGCCGACGCCTGCAAAGTCCTGCCGTCATCGGTCGTCCCCAGTACCAGTGTCGGAGAAACCAGCTTGCCGCCGTTGACGACAGCTGCCGTCATCCGCGCGATCTGTACCGGGGAAGCGGTCAGTTCTCCCTGACCAAAGCTAAAATTCGCCACCGCTGCCGGCGCCTGCAAACTGTCTTCGGACGGCAGCGTTCCGCCGCTGGCGGTAATATCACCGTACAGCATCATGCTTTCGCCAAACCCGACCTGCCGGGCGGTATTGAGCAGCTGTTCACCGCCTGTCTCCTGTCCCAGTCCGATAAACCACGGATTGCAGGACTCCCGCATCGCGTCAAACATATCCAGCTCGCCATGCCCGGAACGCAGGTGGCAGCGGAAAACCTGCCCGTAAACATCTACTGCACCTTCACAGGTGTACTTTCTTGTCAGACAGTATTCCCGACCCAGCGTTTCCATCGCGGCGGCCGCCGTCACAATCTTAAAGGTAGAGCCGACACTGTACCCGAGCAGTGCCCGGTTGAGCATCGGCTTGTTACCCTCATCGCCCACCGCCTCATCCAGATGCAGCGGGGAATAGGCCGGAAAACTGGCCATCGCCCGGATCTGACCATTATACGGGTCAAGCACAACAATCGCGCCTTTGTCCAGCATCCGGCTGCCGACCGATTCAACAATCTGCTGAATCCGTCTGTCCAGCGTCAGGACCACTCCGGCATCACCGCTCCCATTGACTGTCACTTCCGGTTCAATACCTGCAATCGTCTGCTGGAGGGCATTCAGCACACCGGTCACCTCAATCTGCTGCCCGCTCCCGGACAGCAGACTGTCGCATTCCTTTTCAATTCCTGTGACCCCGCTGCCGGTATAGTCCAGATAGCCGATCAGGTGAACCGCTGTCTGATTTTCGGTATACCGTTCCGGGACGGAAAAACTATAGACCATGTCCGCCTGAACGGCTTTGGTTGTCTCGGTCACAAACGGTTTGCCGGTTTCCAGCAGTTCGGCAACCGCTGCCCTCCGTTTGAGTTCCACCGCGTCCAGTACCTTTTGCTGATTCTGCGGGGTGGGGAAGACAGCCGTCCGCCAACGCTGCTGTGTCGCCACCAGCGGCTGCATCCGGCAATCGTAGATTAACCCCCGTTCATCTGCCACCGTAAAGGTGTATTTGCTCTGCGCCTGGGCAGTCTGTGCGAGATCATCCGAAGCGACAATCCGGCTCAGCTGTCCCACCAGCCCGGCTGCTGCCAGCACCATTGCCGCAAAAATTGCAGAAGTCCGTCTGAATATACTCTCTGTATAATTTTTCACTTCGAAAATCCTTTCCGGTAATTGATTGATTCACCGGATAGTTTTTCCGATACAGACAGGTTTAATCAGCAATCAGGCACCAAAGGGTTGTATTTTCAGCAGTGTCTCAGGACATAACCCTCCCTGACCCCGCTCTGCAAAACGGTCATCTGACCAGCACCAACCCGCCGGCAGATGGACAAAAGAATCTGGATACCGGTCACCAGCGTTTCCCGCCGTCCGGATTCATACCGCTCTACCAGCTGCCGCCCCTCTGATGAGCGGAAAAAGTCCAGACCTTTTTGCAGGTCCTCTGCCTGCAAAGTCACACTTCCGGGACAGTCCGGGCTGGTTACCGGCCATCCCATCCGTTCAAACAGACGGACAATCGCCTTGACCGTCCCGCCCATCACAAAAAAGGCGGGGGCAGGCTGCAAACTGTCTGCCGACAGACCGGCAATCATTGGAATCTGTTCAATCTGTTCCCGGATAAATCCATCGATCTGCTGCAATTCCAGATCGGAAGGCGCGCTTCCATCCCCGCTGACCAGCCTTTTTTTGACCGCCAGACAGCCAATCGGCATCGAACGGAAATCGGCGAGGGTTTTCTCCTTCCGGCTGGTAAAGCAGAGCAGCTGGCCGCTGCCGCCGCCCATATCGAGTGCAACTCCCTGCTCAGGGAAGGAGGCACCGGCCTGTTCCAGCCAGTCCATCTCCTGCAGCATCCCTTCAAAGTCGCAGGCCGCTTCCTCTTCGCCCGACAGCAGCTCCATTCGATATCCCCGCTCCGCTGCAACTTCGGCAGCCTCGGCAAAATTGCTGACCCCGCGCAGGGAAGCGGTTGCAAAACACCGCACATCCTCAGGACAGACCCCATGCTCACCGAAAAAGGCATCAATCTGATCGAGCGCATTCCCCAGCACCCGCAGTCCCTCCGCCGACATCACACCATGATCAACATACCGGATTAGCCCGGCATGAACAGTCAGCCCATCCGCCAGCGAAAAACAGCGGTAACAATCCTTTTCGCTATCCCAACGGAAAATGACCCCCAAAACCGTATTAGAGCCGGTATCAATAATCCCGATTGCCTCTTTTTCCACGGATAAGCCTCCTTTATTTTGCCTGTTCAAAATCAATCATACAAATAAAACTGTCTTTACCTTCTGCCATACCTTTTACAGTGACCTTGCCCTCATCTTCTTTCCAGAACATTTGCAGACTTTCGCCCAGCATCGCTTCTCTGTTAAACGCCACCTGAACATATTTCGGCGGCAGACAACTCAGGCGTTCAGGCAGAATATCCATCGCCATATCCACATACCGGGCGTTGTCCACATGGCCGTTTCCGTCGATATCCGAATAGACGATCTTTCTGTCATCGCCCCGCAGGACACCTTCGTCTGTTTCCCTTAGCCGCAGCCGTACAAAATCCGGTGCTCCCGATTTTTCCAGTGGGGCGGGGCGCAGACTCCCCGGAAAACGCTCTTCAAACTGAACCGGACGCAGGATGCTTCTGTCCATCGGGTCGACCAGTATCCAGCCGGAAGAAACTTCGATCAGCGTGTTTCCGTCCTTGTCCCAGACGCAGAAATTGCGGATAAACTGTGCCCGTTCAATCTGCTGTTCCCAGGTCGCGACCCGAATCCGCTCGGTCTGCACCGGCATCCGGTTGACCAGGACGCTGAACCGGGTGATCAGAAAAACCATCCGGTTTTCCATCAGAAACTGATGGTCCATCCCACGGAAGGCAAACGCCGAATCCGCCATATCGGTTAATATACGGAACAGCTCAGACAGTTTGAGCCGGTGGCTGGCGTCACACTGGCAGAATTTGATCTCCATTTCTTCCTGATAAAGCCCCTGCTCAGTTCTGTTTTCAATTACTGGTGTATATCTCATCGCAATCACTCCTGTATCAAAATGCTGTCTGACAAAAAACCGCCGTCCGTTCTGAAGACAGCGCGGAAGCGGCGGTTGTATGTCATTTCATAATCAGGGGACAAGCAGTTCCTTGCCGCCCATGTAGGGACGCAGAACCTCAGGAATCTTGACAGTGCCGTCAGCCTGCAGGTTGTTTTCCAGGAAAGCGATCAGCATTCTGGGCGGTGCGACAACGGTATTGTTCAGGGTATGGGCAAGGTACTTCTTGCCGTCCTCGCCGTTGACACGGATTTTCAGCCGTCTTGCCTGTGCGTCGCCCAGGTTGGAGCAGCTGCCGACCTCAAAATACTTCTTCTGACGGGGCGACCATGCCTCAACGTCGACCGACTTGACCTTCAAATCAGCCAGGTCACCCGAGCAGCATTCCAGCGTGCGGACCGGGATATCCAGCGAACGGAACAGGTCGACGGTATTCTGCCACAGCTTGTCAAACCAGTACATGCTGTCCTCCGGCTTGCAGACGACAATCATCTCCTGTTTTTCAAACTGATGAATCCGGTAAACGCCTCTTTCCTCAATGCCGTGTGCGCCCTTTTCCTTGCGGAAGCAGGGGGAGTAGCTGGTCAGGGTAATCGGCAGCTGTTTCTCATCGACGATCTCGTCGATAAACCGGCCGATCATCGAATGCTCGGAGGTACCGATCAGATAAAGGTCTTCGCCCTCGATTTTGTACATCATCGCGTCCATCTCCGGGAAGGACATAACGCCGGTGACGACATTGCTGTGAATCATAAAAGGAGGAACAACATAGGTAAATCCGCGGTCGATCATGAAATCACGCGCATAAGCCAGCACAGCCGAATGCAGGCGGGCGATATCGCCCATCAGATAGTAAAAGCCGTTGCCTGCGACCTTGCGGGCAGCATCCAGGTCGATACCCGAGAAAGACTCCATGATATCGGTATGATAGGGGATCTCAAAATCGGGGACAACCGGCTCGCCGTACCGCTGTACCTCAACGTTGCAGCTGTCATCCTTGCCGATCGGAACCGAATCGTCGATCATCTGCGGAATGTTCATCATGATGGAAGTGACCTTTTCAGCCAGTTCCTTTTCCTGAACTTCCAGTTCTTCCAGACGGGCCGCATCCTGCGCGACCTTCTTTTTCATCTCCTCGGCCTCTTCCTTCAGGCCTTTGGCCATCAGGCCGCCGATCTGTTTGGAAATCTTATTGCGCTCAGAGCGGAGATTGCTTGCTTCCTGCTGAACGGCACGGCTCTTCGCGTCCAGTTCGATGACCTCATCGACCAGCGGAAGTTTATAATCCTGAAATTTCTTTTTGATATTCTCCTTGACAGCGTCGGGATTTGTCCTGACAAACTTGATATCCAGCATCGTGATTTTTCTCCTTTATCAATTTATTCAGCCGTTACCCTGTTCAGGGTCAGTATGCTGGCCACTGAGCAAACCGGCGATCTGCTGCAAATCTTCTTTGGAATAAAAGGCGATTTCAACAACGCCCTTGTCTTCACTGCGCAGGTTTATTTTGACCTTGCGCCCCAGCTCGTTATTCAATGCAAGCTGCATTTCACGATAATAATGATCGACATTCTCCGCCTTTTTGGGGGCAGCGGGCGGGTTTTCCGCCTTGATGCGTGCCGCCAGCCGTTCAACCTCACGGACCGACAGCCCCTTTTCAGCTGCCAGCCGGGCGAGTTCCACCAGCTTGTCCTGATCTTCAATGCCGATCAGTGCTTTGGCGTGTCCCATTGACAGCGAACCATCGACCAGCCAGGGGTGTACCTGCCGGGGCAGACGCAGAATCCGCAGCGCGTTTGCAATTGCACTGCGCGACCGGCCGACCTTGCGGGCGACTGCCTCCTGGGTCAGCCCAAATGTCTCAATCAGTTCCTGATAACCGCCGGCTTCTTCCAGCGGGTTGAGATCTTCTCTTTGCAGATTCTCGATCAGCCCGAATTCCATGACCTCTGCTTCGGTCATCTCTCTGACCACGACCGGAACCTCGGTCAGCCCGGCCATTCTCGCCGCCCGCCAGCGCCGTTCACCGGCTACCAGCTGGTAACTGTCACCGGAAAGGGAAGTGCCTCCCTCAATCCGCCGCACCAGCAGCGGCTGAAGCACGCCATGTTCCCGAATAGACTCAGCCAGTTCCGAAAGAGACGCTTCATCAAAGTTCTTTCGCGGCTGCCCCCGGTTTGGCTCAATACTGCTCAGCCGAACCATCATCGTTCCGTTTCCGGCATCGGTATCTGACGGAAAAGCCGCGCTGTTGTCTTCATAAAGGGCGTCCAGGCCTCGTCCAAGCCCGCCTCTTTTCTGCTTTGCCATTTACACTCTTTCAGACCTTTCTGCATCAAACATTATTTTTTGCCAAAAAGCCGAGAGCCCGACTGCATATTGGCTTTTAAAAACTCCCTTGTAAACTCGGAGTAGGAATGTGCGCCGCGAGACCCCTTGTCAAAATAGATAACCGGCTCGCCAAAGCTCGGTGCTTCCGACAGCCGTACATTGCGGGGAATCGTCGTCCGGTAAACCCGATCGGGGAAAAAGCGCTTGATTTCAGCGACAACCTGATTGGTCAGGTTCAGCCGCCCATCGTACATCGTCAGCAATACGCCTTCCACCTCAATTGCCGGGTTATATTTCCGCTTAACCTGCCGGATGGTCGCCATCAGCTGAGACAGGCCTTCCAGCGAATAATACTCGCACTGGGTCGGAATCAAGACGGTATCCGACGCAGTAAAGGCATTCAGCGTGATCAGTCCAAGTGATGGCGGGCAGTCAAACAGAATATAATCATACCGGTCCCGAACCGGTGCCAGCGCTGTCCGCAGCCGCTCAACGCGGTTTTCCAGCTCAACCAGTTCAACTTCCGCACCTGCCATCGCAATATTGGACGGGATCAGGTCCACATTGGCAAATTCAGTGTGCATAATCACCTGTTCAGCGTCCTTTTCGCCGATCAGCATGTCATACGAAGTGTTCTGAATCTTTTTCTTTTCAACACCAAAACCGCTTGTGGCATTGCCCTGCGGGTCAATATCCACCAAAAGGACCTTCTTTTTCAGGTACCCCAGGCAGGCCGCAAGGTTGACAGCGGTCGTTGTCTTGCCGACGCCGCCCTTCTGATTGGCGACCGCAATAATTTTTCCCATAAATAGTATCCCTCTGTTTGCTTTCCGCTAAACTTCCCACCGGCGTTTCCGGCGGGGAACGGCACCTGTCTGCCGGCAAAAATCCGGCAAAATATCAGATACACGACTATCATTATAACACAATCCCACCCGAAACACAACGGCAAAGGAGGGAATCCGCCTGATTTTTTGGAAACAGTGGGATTTTTTGCGGATGACAGGGAAAAAGGAATGTTTCACGTGGAACACTCCAGCATGAAACACTCCTTTTGAAAAGCTCTGTTTAACGGGCCATCTTCCGGCTGCCGGAAACTGTACACGGAGCACTGGTAGGGATACGGACATGATACTCGATATATTCGCCGTGATCCTCCCGCCGGGTCTCAGCAGGAATGCCAGCATGTTTCATCGCGTCAATTGCCTGATTGACCGTATTGAAAAACACCCGCACATCCTTGACCAGCAAAACTTTCCGGTTGCGCTTGCGCGGCCGCTCCTGGACCACTTCGACAGGAGGCTGGGCCACCGGCTGTTCAGCTGGTTGTCCGGCTGGCTGGGGAGACTGCTCCGGCTGGCCGGACTGAATCTGTTCCAGCTGTTCGCCGGACAGCAGGCGGACAACCAGTTCCTCCGTTTCCCGCACCGTCAGATGTTTTTCAGCCACCAGATTCGCGACCAGTTCACGTCCTTCTCCAGCTTCCAGACGCAGCAGCGCGCGTCCATGCCGTTCGGTCAGCCGGTTTTCCAGAATAATCTTCTGCTCGGCAGCAGAGAGGGAAAGCAGCCGCAGCTTATTGGCGATCGTTGACTGGGCCATTCCCAGTTTAGCAGCTGCTTCTTCCTGTGTGACCCCCCATTCCACGATCAGGGTGTGCAGAGCCTCCGCCTCCTCGAACAGGTTGAGATCCTTCCGCTGGATATTCTCCAAAATTGCATATACCGCCGACTGCCTTGCAGAAGCGTCCATCACGACTGCCGGAATTGTTTCCTGTCCGCAGAGCCTGGAGGCCCGCAGACGGCGTTCACCCGAGATCAGCTCATACGGTTTTGCACTGTCCGGGTCGTCCTCCTTTGGCGGCTGCTCCCGCCTGCGCACCAGCACCGGCTGCAATACGCCGTTGAGCTGGATCGAATCGGCAAGGCTTTTAAGCGCGTCCAGATCAAACTCCTGCCGGGGCTGTGCCGGATTGGGCGCGATCTCATCCACCCCCAGCAGGATGACTTTGCCCACACTTTTATGCTCATCCAGACGCATCTTCCATGGCGCACCGATTGACGAACGGCCCGCCTTATCCTTAACAAAAATTCCCACCGCTGATACATCCTTCCTTGTCAGACATTTCCGGGGCTCATTCCTTACAAAGGGAATGGCTGTCCGGGTAAGAGGAAGTATACACCTGGTGGGAAATTATTTCCAGAAAAATACGTCGTGGGAAAAATAGGTCTTTGATGGAATTCAGGCTTTATTGAGCGGATTTTTCTTGATTTTACCGTACGGACGGGGGAATTTTTTCGGGGTAGGGCGGATCTTGCGAATGACAGCGATCGCCCTTTCGGCACCGTCCGGCAGGGTAAAGCGACATATATCTTCCACCTTACCGCCCAGTATGCCGATCGCAGCCTTAGCTTCTTCCAGCTCCTGCTCCAGCCCAACGCTCTTGAGGGCGACAAACCCGCCGCCGACCTTTACAAACGGCAGGCAGTACTCCGACAGTTCCCGCAGATGGGCGACCGCACGGGCACAGGCAACATCATACTGTTCCCGGAACTCCGCCTTATTGCCGAACTCTTCTGCGCGAGCATGCACACACGCGGCACTGACACCCAATTCTGCGCTCAGTTCCGTCAGGAAATTGATACGCTTGTTCAGGCTGTCCATCAGTGTCAGCTGGATATCTCCCCGCACCATCGCAACCGGAACAGAGGGAAAACCTGCTCCCGTTCCAACGTCGATCATCTTTGCGCCCTGGGGGACGTCATAAGCCTTCAGCAGCAGGAGGCTGTCGACAAAGTGCTTGATGACGATATCATCCGGTGCGGTAATCGCCGTCAGATTAATTTTCTGGTTCCAGTCGACCAGCAGCTCTGCATACCGGTCGAACCGTTCTGCCAGCTGTTCCGGCTGCGGCAGGTCAAATTCTGCCTCTTTCAGTTTGTCCATCAAAAAAGCACGATCAATCATCTGTCTGCACCTCTTTTGCCTGATGTTTATTCTGCCAGACCTCCAGATAGATCAGCAGAGCCGAGATATCCGCCGGGTTGACGCCGGATATCCGGGAAGCCTGACCGATGTTTTCCGGCTGTACCCGGCTAAGCTTTTCTCTCGCCTCCAGCCGCAGGCCGTCAATTTCATCATAGCAGATCTCCTCCGGCAGCTTCTTTGCTTCCAGACGGCGCATTTCGGCGACTTCCAGCATCTGTTTGTGGATATATCCCTCGTACTTGGTCTGAATCTCGACCTGTTCGGCGACCGCGCGGGGCAGTTTGGGCCGGTCAGGGTCAAACGCTGCCAGATCAGCATAGCCCAGCTGCGGACGTCTGACCAGATCTGCCAGTTTGCAGCCGGTGTGCAGCGGTTCGGTTCCTTTGGACAGCAGCAGCTGAGCCAGTGCTTCGGAAGGCGCAATATTGACCCGCTCGATTCTTTCACGTTCGTCTTTGATCAGCTGCAATTTTTCCAAAAGCGCCTGATACCGTTCTTCACCAATCAGCCCGAGTTTATATCCAACCGGGGTCAACCGTTCGTCGGCGTTGTCCTGCCGCAATACCAGCCGGAACTCACTTCGCGAAGTCATCATCCGGTAGGGGTCGCTGCATCCTTTGGTCACCAGATCGTCGATCAGGGTCCCGATATAAGAGGTGGAACGGTCGAGAATCAGCGGTGCGCGTCCCTGCACCTTCAAAGCCGCATTGATACCGGCGATCAGTCCCTGTGCGGCTGCCTCCTCATAGCCGGAAGTACCGTTAAACTGACCGGCACCATACAGCCCGGAAACCGCCTTTGCTTCCAGCGTTGCCCGCAGATCAAGCGGATCGACACAGTCGTATTCAATCGCATAGGCATTGCGCATCACTTCCAGATGCTCAAAACCAGGGATCGTCTTCAAAAAAGCAATTTGGACATCTTCCGGCAGGGAAGAGGACAGCCCCTGCAAATAGATTTCATCGGTATCCAGTCCCATCGGCTCAATAAAAAACTGATGGCGGGGTTTTTCAGAGAAACGCATGACCTTATCTTCCAGCGAGGGGCAGTACCGCGGGCCGATTGCATGGATACGTCCGCCATAAATTGGGGAGCGGTCAATGTTGTCCATAATCACCTGATGGGTGCGCTCATTGGTGTAGGCAATATAGCAGTCAACCTGATTGCGCATTCCTTCGGGGTTGGTCGTAAAACTGAAAGGGACGATCTCATCGTCGCCATGCTGACACTCAAACTGCGAAAAATCAATGCTCCGTTTATGCACGCGGGCAGGGGTGCCGGTCTTAAACCGGCGCATATGCAGCCCGGCCGCTTTCAGACTGTCGGTTAGTGCAGTCGCCGCTGCAACGCCATCGGGACCGGAGGAGTAGGAGACATCGCCGACATGGATGGTACCGCCCAGATAGGTGCCAGTTGCAATAACGCAGGCTTTGACCGGATATACCGCACCGAGCTTGGTCTGTACGCCGGTGACCCTGCCATCCTCCACCAGCACAGCTGTCACCTCTGCCTGGCGGATATACAGGTTTTGCTGACCCTCCAGCAGCTTTTTCATATACAGATGATACTGTGCCCGGTCAGCCTGCACCCGCAGAGAATGGACCGCAGGCCCTTTTCCGAGGTTGAGCATCCGGCTCTGAATAAAGCAATGGTCGGCCGCTATTCCCATCACACCGCCCATCGCGTCGATCTCCCGGACAAGATGGCCTTTCGCCGTCCCGCCAATCGACGGATTGCAGGGAAGATTGGCGATTGCATCCAGTGTCAAAGTAAACAGCACCGTTTTGGCGCCGAGCCTCGCAGCCGCCACAGCGGCCTCTATTCCGGCGTGGCCGCCGCCGACCACCGCTACATCATAGCTTTCCATCTGATAACTCATATTCTCAATATCTCCCTCCCATATATCGGGTGACACTCTTTGGGAAATCATTTTCCAACGCAGAACTTTTCAAATACCTGATCAATGACTGTATCGCTGACCTTTTCACCGCTCAGCTCAAACAGTGCCGACAGCGCACTTTCCAGTGCCACGTCCACCGCATCCAGCGTATATCCCGCCTCAATCGTATGGACGACCTCCTGAAGACAGTCTGCCGCCTGAGCCGCCGCCGAGCGCTGACGCTCGTTGGCAAGTGAAGCCGCCGACGGGTCAAATCCGTCCAGCATCAGCATGCTGCCGATCACCTGGTTAAGAGTTTCAATTGCCTGTTCCTGTTCTTCCATGCTGCCGCCGGCCGAAAGCTGAACCGAATGGGGGAAAATGCCGACAATTTCCTCAGTATCCAGCACAGCCGGCAGGTCGGTCTTATTCAGCACCGCAACGACCGGCAGCCGGGGCATTTCCCGAATCCGTCCGATAATTTTCCGGTCCTCATCCGACAGCGGTTCCGACAGGTCAAACACCGCCAGCACCAGCCCGGCCGTTTCCAGACGGGACAGGGCAATGTCGACCCCAATTTTTTCTACCGGATTATCGGTCTCTCGAATACCGGCGGTATCCGCCAGCCGGAGCACCACATCCCCCAGATTGACTGTCTCCTCGACGACGTCCCTGGTCGTGCCGGGAATATTGGTCACAATACTGCGCGCACAGCCGCTGAGCAGGTTCATCAGCGTTGATTTCCCGACATTTGGCTTGCCGATAATGACGGTGTCGACCCCTTCCCGAATCAGACGCCCCCGCTCAAAGTTGGCAAGCAGCTGCCGCAGCTGTCCCAGGCTGTCCCGACAGATCCGGTCGATATCCTGCACCGTCAGTTCATCCACATCCTCTTCGGGATAGTCGATATAGGCCGCCAGATGGCTGCTGACCGCCAGCAGACTTTCTGTGATCGAACGGATTTTCCGGTAAAGCGCCCCATCCATTGCACTGTGGGCAGCACGCAGACTCCGTTCGGAACCTGCGCTGATCAGATCTGCGACCGCTTCCGCCTGAGTCAGCGACATCTTGCCGTTTAAGAAGGCACGCCGGGTAAACTCACCGGGGCCAGCCAGCCGCGCCCCATTGTCCAGACAGGCACGCAATACCTTACGGGTGATCAGCAAACCTCCGTGACAGGAGATTTCGACGACATTTTCTCCGGTATAGCTGTGGGGAGCGCGGAACACTGTTGCAACCCCATCGTCCAGCTCTCCGCCGTCATTTCCGCAGAGAATATGCCCATAGGCCGCGGTATATCCCTTATATTCAGCCAGTTTCCTGCCGGAGACCGGCCGAAAGACGCTGTCCGCTACGACAAAAGCATCGGAACCGGAAATGCGGATGACACTGATTCCACCCGCTGCCTGCGGCGTCGCGATTGCTGCAATTGTTTCCTTCATCCAAAATCACCCTATCTGATCACACAAAACTGCCAGCATAATTTGCTAGCATAATTTGCTAGCATAACTTGCTAGCATAACTTGCTAGCATAACTTGCTTATATCCTTATCAAGGATATTCATGCAGGAAAAACAGCCGACGCTGTTTTCTCTGCATCAATGTCCTTTTGAAACAAGAGGACCTCCGCATATTCTCAGCCGCGGAGGTCCTCCACCCGCCAAAACGGGTTTTCTTATCTGTTACAGCTCGATCTTGCCGTAAAGCTTGAACGAATCATCCAGCTTTTTTGCCTCCCGATGGGGAGCAGGCTCCTTGACGGCAGCCTCGCCGGCAGACTGGACGCTCTCTTTGATTTCGCGGGGCTGGCGCGGTTCATGCTCGCGTCTGCCGCCTCTTCTGGAACGACCGCCTTCCCGTCTGGGACGGCCGCCCTCCCGTGTTTCCACCCGCGTCGGTTTGATGATAACCTTACGGTTGGGTTCTTCACCATTGGATTTGGAGGTAACCCCCTCAATATCGGTGACCACAGCGTGGATAATCCGTCTTTCATACGGATTCATCGGTTCCAGCGCGACGGGTCTGCCGGTCTTAAGAGCCTTCTTAGCCATCCGGGCAGCCAGTGCCCGCAGGGTTTCCTCTCTCTTTTCGCGATAATTGCCGGCATTCATTGTAAACCGGACATAATCGCCTTCCCGCCGTCTGAGGCGGTTTGCCACCAGACAGACGAGGTACTGGAGAGAATCCAGTGTTTCACCCCGTTTGCCGATGACCGAACCGATCGAATCACCGTTGAGGTGAATAATTACCGTCCGGTCGGGAGCCTTGGTAAACTCCATCGTCACATCACCGGCACCCATCTTCTCAAAGATTTCGGTCAGATAAGCTCTGGCGATCTCGATTTTGGGCTCGATATCGGCCAGTTCTTCTTCAGTCAATTCAACAGGGGTCTCAACCGGTTCAGCCACAGGCTCCGGTTCTGAGATCGTTTCAACAGCCGGCTGAGTCTCGGACTCAGCTTTCTGCTGAACCACAATCGGTTTTACCGGTTCGGCAGGTTTGACTTCCGGTTTGACAGCAGCTTTTGCCCTGGTCTTTTCAACCGGCGGTACAGCTGGTCTTTCGACCTTCTGGGGGGCAGCAACAGGCGTAGGATCTTCTACGACGACCTTTACCTGTGCCTGCTGCTTGATCTTGCCAAACAGGCCTTTTTTCGGGAGCTTCAAAACCTCACGGGAGGAAACTTCATCCGGTTCAACACCGAGTTCCCGGCAGGCCAGTTCAAAAGCTTCTTCGACCGTATTGGCAGATGCAATATACTCACGGGTCATAAATATGAATCCTCCTGTTCATCATCTGCATCAGAAAATACACCATGTATAATCTGCAGGAAAGATTGGCGGAAACAGCAACTTACATCAGGTCCTGATCGGTAACTTCGATATACTCGTCGCCGTATTTTTCCGCGTCGCGCTTTCTTGCCTCAGCAAGACGTTTGCGGTTGAGTTCTTTGGATGTCATGTACGCTTCAGCCGCTTTCTGAGCATCGGGCGTGGCCGGCTTTTTGCGTCTGGCCTCTTCCTGAGCAGCTTTTTCTTCCTCAATCTCCTCAGGAAGTTTTGCGCCGCCGTTTCTCTTTTTGCGTTCTTCGCGTTCCTTTTTCTTCTGTTCTTCGACCTTGCGGACCTGTTCTTCATACTCTGCTTTATACTTTGCAGGAGAATAGAAAAGGTTGAGCACAACAGTCTGAACAATTGCCAGCAGGTTGCCGACAATCCAGTAAATACCAACGCCGCAGGGAACCTCAAATGCAATCCACACCGACATGATCGGCATAAAATACATCATATACTTCATGCCGCCCTGCTGCTGGCTCATACCGGGGGTCATCTTCATCGACACCATCGTCGTAGCCAGCGCCGTGACACCCGACAGAATCGGGATCAGTACCAGAATACTGTTCCAGGTCGGAATGTCACCCAGATACAGGCCAAACAGCGTATAGTCAAAATTCTGAATCTGAGAGATAATATCCTGCGAAATGCCGCTGAAATACTGAATCGTATCAGGATTCTGGATCGCGGCAATAACCGCCAGCTGCGGCTGGGACACCCTGCCAAACACATCCTGGTTGGATGTCAGAACATTGGTCAGCGAAGTGATCGTTGCAGAATCCAGTCTCAAAATGTGGGTCAGCGGCTCATAAACGACATAGATAATGCCGAACAGCAAAATGATCTGAATAAGTGAAGGCAGACAGCCACCCATCGGGTTATACCCGTGCTGTTCGTACAGCTTCATCAGCTCTTCCTGCTGCTTTTCCTTATTATTGGCGTACTTTTTCTGAATTTCCTGGATCTTGGGCTGAAAGACCTGCATTTTCGCGCCGGACTTTTGCTGTTTGATCGACAGCGGGAAAAGAACGACACGGAACAGGACGGTAAACAGTATCAGCGCAACGCCGTAGTTGTTGACCACCTGATAAATTGCCCACATGATCCATCCAAAGGGATAGCCTAGTATATTCATGGGTCTGATTCCTTTCTTAAAAGGCGATAACGGCTGCCCCATCTATTCAGTTGTACGACGTCCGGCGGGGCAGCAAAGGAAATTTGCCTCCGGACGCCGGCATGTTGTGTTCGGGACGCCTGGACAGGCGGCCTGATTTATTTTTTTACTTCAATATCCAAAAGCGGTTGTACTGAACCATCCGGCAGCTTTTTATTTCTGCGGGGAAAAAGCCTGAACCGTTCTGGAACCGGGTCAATCCCGCCTTTGAAAAGAGGATTGCAGCGCAAAATACGCAGCATTCCCAGCCACAACCCTTTTATCGCGCCAAAGCGTTGCACTGCTTCCAGCGTATAACTGGAACAGGTCGGATAAAAGCGACAGCATGGTTTCCCTTTCAGCCGGGACAACCATCGCTGATAAAACCGAATCAAAAACAATACGATCTTTTTCATGGCTTTTCAGATCAACAGACCAAACCGGGAAATGTGCATCTGAAGCCGCTCAATTTCCCGACAGATCTGTTTTCTTTGGAGACGCAGTGCGGCGGTTTCTTTCCTTCCTGCCGGCATCTGTCCCCGGCTGGGAAAGAGAACGCAGACACTTTTTCATCGCCGCAGCCACCTGATAAGACTTGGCAGTCAGGATTCCCTCCCGTGCAACAAAGACATAATCCTTTCCGACAGCTGCCTGCTCCATAACCGACCAGAACGCTGCCCGAATCAGCCTGCGCGCATGATTGCGCTTGACTGCATTGCCAATCTTTTTGGAGGTGGTAATACCATACCGGACCTGACCCGACTGTCCTTTTACCATATAACAGACAAAATAAGGAGTCGCCTTGCTCTTTCCCTGGTAGTAGGCATGACGGAATTCCTTATTTAATGTAAGCGTCTGCGGTTTGGGCTCATTTGTCATTCAGATAACCATTCCTTTATGGTTTTTGCCGGAACAGAGGGCAGCCAGACAGGCGTGCCTCTATCCAACACAACAAAGCTCTTTCCAATCCCTTTTTTTGCGGTGCATGACACACCGAAAAAAACAAACAAGCCGCCTCTGCTAGCGCCTGTTTTAAAGCGCCGGCAGAGCGCGGCAGGTTGTCCAAAATTTTCCGGGAAAGAAATGCTTGAAAAACGCAGCTCTCCGCTCTTGCTGAACCAAAAATCAATAGGTCAGTCTTGCTCTGCCGCGGTCACGTCTTCTCTTGAGGACTTTACGGCCGTTTGCGGTCGCCATTCTCTTTCTGAAGCCATGGACTTTCTTTCTGTGCAGTTTCTTAGGCTGGTAAGTTCTTTTCATGGTGCATATGCCTCCTTTTGAATTTTCAAAAATACGGTTCTCGCCATCCGTCTGTCCACCAGGTTCAGGACAATCAGCACGGACTGCCGGCAGCTTTCCGCCAGGACGCTTCAGAAGTATAAGTAGTACGTCACAGCAGCCATCCCATCTTTGACACCGCCGGAAATCCGCGGAAATCAACGGGACAAAAGCGAAAACTCTCAAGTTAATAGTATAATGGATAAGAGGTCAGCTTGTCAACTGTTTTTTTGCAATTCAAGCGATGAAAACGCAAATTTTCGCTGATTTTCCGATCATTGACCAAAGAAAAAGCAACGACTGCCGGCAAATTCTGTCAACCGGCCGCTGTTATTTGTTTATATTTTTACTCAAATTATTTTTCATACGTTCCAATAAAATGATTGTTTCTGCTGTTTGCAACTTTGCGACAAGCCAGCCCCCAATAACCCATTGGCGACTTGTGCTCAAAAGACATTTAAAATCAGTCCCACTAGTATTGATACCGTTCGTCA